>NZ_NIZW01000017.1 GCF_002727185.1 Rhodopirellula bahusiensis | reverse complement strand
TTGCAGGACTTCGCCAACGCTCTTGTCGGCCGCCAGCATGGCATCCGCATCACGTAGCTTCTTGATGATCTGTTCAGGTGAATGTCGTCGTCGTTTCTTGCTCATGGAAAATCCTCGGCCGGAATTGGCTCTAGACTTTCATAACCCCTGGATCAGGTTTTGGGGAGCATTCCACAGGCAGTGAGCCGTTACTGCGTTTCATCGCCTGTTTTTCTGTCGGCGAGCATGATCCGCAGCAACTCGTAACGAATCACCTCATCGTCAGTTGTGTATCGCAATTCCGTGTGTTTCAAAACTTCGACAATGCAATTCATCGGCAATTCGATGTGTTGGTCTTCGCTATTGGCTTTGCTGTATTTGCCACGGATTTCCAAGCCATCGTCCGCCACAAAGTGAAACGTGTTATTTTTAACGTCGGCGCCAACGAGTTCACCAGAGAGCATTCGCCGATCTTCGATGATGTCCGTCACCTTAAACAATCGCAGTTCTAAATCGCGAAATGCCTCTTTGGAGATGAGTGATTGAATGAAGGAGTCGGCGCCAGTTCTCCAGATAATTTCAATACCTGAATTGATGTCGACGTGGACCTTGGCCCAATTATAGAGCTTTCGAATTGATACCTTTCCCAATTTCTCTGCGTGTGCATGAACTTGCTCATCGTCGCCAGATGCCAGCTCAAACAATATATCCACGGCGTGTCGCAGATCACTTTCAAAAAACTGTGGGTCCGACGGCGACGCCATGGCAATCCCGACCGATCCAGCGAAAGAGTAATTGAAAAGAAGCTTCGATTCCGCGACATGAGCGTGAGGAACCCGTGTGCGTTTTTCACTGTCTTGCTTCGCTGCCGAGTAGATCGTTGTGAAAACTTCTTGAAACGAAACGAGCGACTCTCCCAAACTGGCAATTGGCAATGCATCCGTGTCGACAATCCGATAGGAACACACTTCCCGTCCAGCCTGTAAGCTCAGTTCATCGATTTCTTTCTCAAGTAGTTTCCTTTGGCTTTGCAACGAAGAAAGCGAGAGTTCTAACTTCCAGGCTTCTTCAGGATTCTTGTTGATGGCTTGACGAACATCCGAAATCCTCGCGTCGACGTTAGCTAGCGAGCGTTTGCATGAGTCGATTGCATTCATGTTGCTCTCCATGATCGCGGAAACGTCGAAACTAGCCTAGGATGCGATGTCAACGCTGCACCAGTTCCTCGAGATTGTATTGTCGAGCGGTTGCTGACTTCGATGAATGGAAGTCCTTTGGGGGATCTGTCACGACCATGGCTAAAGAAATCCATCCAGTAGTCTTGGTAGCCCCTGCTGAGCTGATGAAGGGCATGTGACTTCGGGTACGTCACATATCCGAATAGGTGACACCGGTCATCCAAATGATGCTCACCTGCACACGCCCACTGCAAAACTTGGCGTGCATTGAGTGGCAACGTCGTGATGTCATCGTTGCGAAATTCACAGACGATGTCCGCATCCCCAGGCTCTTGCTTTTCGGTCGAAAATGAGCCGTCAATAAACATTCGACACGGTATCCCGTGATGGGTTAGCGTTCGGTGAATCTCGCAAACAGCCGCGAATATGGAACGCCGCCGGTGAGATTCAGGAAACTTGTCGACCGTGATGTGGCGCAATTGACTGAGCGTCTTTCTATGCAATCCAGGCTTGAAAAGTGCCGGGTAGTCTTTCTTGTCGTTCACTGCTCCGGTTTCTCGCTCGCGTAGCCATGTTGGTCTGCATTCACGATCGGACAGAGTTGGCTATCTGCCTTAGCTCGTCCGAGTCAAAAGCTACTTTAGTCAGAAGCGGAACAAGCGGGCAGGATGTGTATCTGGGCTGTTCATTAGTGCATTGTTCCCCGACACGTTTGGTCACGCCCGTAATTTTCATGATTCTCGACCTCGCATTCAGCCGAATTGGAGCAACCAGCTCTATCTCGGCCCGGTCAGGGCTTGCAGCTGAAGCGGACGACTCGCTCGATGGGGATGACTTCGACTTGCCCGTCAACGTGCGCGATGGTGAGATAGTCCGAGCCGAGGACAGCCGACTCAACCTCCAGGTCACTGAACGTCGACACGCCACCGAGACCATCGTCGATCGTGTACTGAACGGTCACCTCGTGAAAGGTGTGACGGTCGGCCAGAGGAATACCCTTCCAGAACAAACCACACGCCATAAAACCGCAAGCGAAGCTGGCAGCGGCAATGAGAATGAGTTTGCGTCGATCATTCGTTTGGATGTTCATCGGCGATCGGAAATGACGTGGAGCAATCAAAAGGGAGCGGGGCAAAAGTGAGCCAATAGAAATCGCAATGGCCCCGTCCCCTTCGATCTCGGGCAGATCAATTTTGGTCAGAATCAGAGTCGGTCGACACTTCCTTTGAGGCAGTCGTTTTTGGGAGCAAACGAAGCATGGACTCGACCTGCCTGAGCGCTTCTTGCGTTTCGGGATCCGACAACAATTTGAGTGTCTCGTTCGCCGAACGAATGGTGGACGGGAGTGACGAGATCCCATTGGCTACGTCGTCCCCAACAATGTTCGAGTCCTGAAGCGTTTTCTGAAAATCATGAAACAATTGGTACACAAATGATTGGCTCAGTTCGACCGTTGTCGTGCCCTGCCCCGTCGCTACGGTCGCACCGTCGATGACCACGTTGTACGATCCCGAAAACTCGAAGCGAATGACTCCCTCACTTGGATGAGGATCGATCTCAGTAGTTGGCTCGTCAGCGTAAGCGGTGGGCGAGCAAAGAACGGTTGCAAAAACAAGCAATCCGGAAAACATGGAAATGGTGTGTTTCGGCATTGATGGCAACCTGCGGAATGAATGGTGAATCTTGATGTGTTCGCAAACGTCTCAATTCGCGGAACGGTAGACATCACGGGGCACTGAGAGTTGACTATCCATAGCAAAAAGCGTCGCAAGCCGTGCTCTCGTGCATGTCATGGTTCCCCGTCCGCTCCCGTACGAAGCGAGTGGACGGCAACAATCCGCATCGGGCCGGGCTCGGCGTTGTCAAAGATGCCAGTTTCGAGAGATTGGATAGCGTAGTCAAGCGAGTCGATAAGACAGTGCGAATTCACTTGGACGTCAGTCGCGACGTGGTTGCACGACAACGGTGAGCATTCGGGCGAGTTCTGCATCGAGTAACAGACGATGTCATATCCGAGCAGTGTCGATGCGGTTGCTGGCAAAATATCCGTCTTGATGTCCAGTTCAGGTCCGAAGTCCCGCCAGGTGTGATCGTCGTTGTCGAATTGCTGCGGATGGGCCTCGTAATACACGAAGGTAAGGTCATCCAACGAGATGCCGTGCTGCGTACAAAGCCTAGTAATGTTGGAAGGCCGGTCGAAGAACCAGAAGCCGTTGTGCTCCCAAAAAGTTATGTAGTCCGCAAAGTCCGGTGAGATGCAGTCTGACACGGCGTAGACGTCGCGGACCGTTGGTACGCCCAGCCAATCGGGACGCTCGACGATACGTTTCGCCATGTAGCCGAGTGCGATCATTGGCATTCAGTCGGGGAACGGCCCGCGTCACCGGGGCCCGTGTGTTGAGTATCCATTCGTAAAAAGTGACCAACGGGCCTCCGCGTGCACGCGTTGGTTATCCGCGATTTCGGAATTCTGCGGTAGCCAAAGTCAATCGGAAGGACGTAAAAGCGAGTAGTACACCCGCAACGGCAAACGGAAAAACGCACCACCAGAATGATGAATGGAGTCGATCGTGAGCGCTGTTGTAGACGGTATCAACGGTTTCCCACACATGGGTGTATGCCGAAAGCTGAAAGTAATGAATTGCGGCAACGACGAACAGCGATAGTGAAGCGTATGCAAGGTTCCGGGAAGTGGGCCTAAACAGCCAAGTCGCAAGTGCGATCGCGGGCAAGAGTATGGGCACCGGAAACTCATCACCAAACCGAGCACGCAAGAACCAGGCGGCCGAATCAAAGCAAGAAGACGCTAGGACAAAAACTGCGAAAGCGATGCTAGCCAACGCGGTAACGGTGGCGATCGGGGGCCGCTTGTGCGGCGCGACTTGACCGACGTGTTCATGCGAGAGTTCAGCAGGCTCGTATGGATTCATGTGATCTTTGTCGGATAACGACGGACATCACCGGGCGGTGGAAGCCGGTGTGATTGGAAAGCGAAGCAGGTCTCCACCACCGCTCCGTGTGGATGTCATGGTTACCCACCATTTTCTGGATTCGACCCCTGGGGGCAGTCCCATTTGACCCACGGCTTTCGTAACGCGTCGGATCGAAACCGCGTCAAATCTGTTTCAGTCGGGAAGTGATCCAACGATTCCCATACCGCAAGTCGGGGATGCTCTGGTTGCAAGTCGGGGCGAAAGCAGACGTCGAGTTTCCATTGTCCCCGGAAATCAGTGTATTGCGAACTGCGGACAATGCTGCAGAGAAGAAAGTCGTTGTCAGATTCGCCGACCACAAGCAAGCGTTCTTCGCCGGCAATTGCGGTCGGCGGATTGAGAGATCCAGGGAGGATATGAAAGACGCGGTCATCCATCTGCAGCTGATGAGCAATGCCTTTCACACGAATTCGATGTTGAGCGTATTGCATTGTCACGAACGCAAACCAGCCAAGCAGAATAGTAGCCGTCGTAAAGGTCAGCAGATGTGATAAACGCAATGGTCTCGGTTGGGTAACGATGTGATTATCCCCGGTTGGTCCGGAGATAAGTTGGATGGAAGGGTGTTCTCACCGGTTGCGTTGTCCCGTCTCAGGTTCGCAGTCTCGGACTTATCGCTGGTTGGGAGGGGCTTATCGCTGGTTGCGCTGCCCTCACCTAACGTGGTGGTGCAGCACGCCGATGTCAAGCATTTTGTGCGTTTGGGAACCAGTGCTCACTGGGCGAACGCAACCTTTGCCAGCCAAAAGCTGGTTTTCGATTCGTCAGGGGCAACCGGGCAGAGTCCCAGGGGCGAATCAACTGGCTTCGATGAAACTGGCCGTTGGCCAGTCGTCCACCTTGGCCAATGGCCAAGCTCAACATAGCCAGCGGGCAACGCCACTGGTCTTGTGTTACGCCACCCGCACGCTTTGGCCAAAGGCCAAATTCATCCACTTCATCGGGCCTAGCGTATCCGTGATCAATCGCCTCACTCGGGAAACGTGTAGTCCGGGTTGGTTGGATCGAAATCGAGGTCGGTCAACGTCGGATTGATGACCAGATCGTGGTACTCGTACGATTCGATCAGGGGCGGCGTTTCGCCTTCGGACTCTGGCCAACCAAAGCTGCGGAAGCTGACGATCAGTTTCTGTTCTTCGTCGATCACGACTTCGGCCAATGAGAAGTCATCGGGTTGGTCGCTCGGTATGGACCGTTTGATCTGGAGCAACGTCAATGATTGCCCGTCAAAGTCATGCCCTTCCGTGCGAATGACTTGGACGTCGGGATTGTCGATGTCGCGAGAGCCACGTTCAATCAACTTGCGAACCAAGTTGGTCAGTCCCAGTTCGGTGATCGGATAGCGTTGGCCTCGCATCGCCAGAAAGTTGGTGGGCTCGAGCTTGGCGGTCATCATGCTGCCGATGAATCCAGCTTCGCGAACGAGAAGCTGGCCATCGTTTTGGTCTTCGATCCAAATCACCTCGCGTCCTTTTGCGGATTCAGGTGTCTCAAATCGCAAGTAGGCACGCAGGCCGTGGCCAGATTCACCACCGACATGTCGCGTTCGGATCTTCATGAACATCTCAGACGGTTCTTGCAGAACTCCGTTGCGATCTTGTTCGTGCTTGATCATTCGCGTTGTGTAGCCGTCAACGTTGGCGATCAAATGCTGCAGCGATTCCTCCGCGAGCTTCAACACCTCGGCCATGGGGACTTCCGACGAAGCCGACTGGCCGTCGGTTGATGTGCGATTCGCGGAAGATGAGTCAGTTCCGACCACGGTGGGCGGTGAGGCCACGGAGCGAGGCGATTGCTTTCCTCGCAGGAACCATCCCGATGCGAGTCCTACAACGAAACAGAGCAGTCCGAACAGGAATGCTCGGCCGCGACCGCGGGAAGGGACATCAGCGTCGGATGAGGCGGAAGATGAATCAGAGGCCATGACACCGGGCAACTTTGGAGGACAAGAAAAAACCTCCCTGGATCCACCCGATATCGAGTCGGCCCAGAGAGGTTTGAAGCGTGGTTCATTCAGGTCATCTGACAGAGCAAATGATCCGAACAGAGTTGGCTCAGAAGCCTTGGTTCATCTTGGCTTGCTGAGCTTGTCGAGCGGCCGCACCAATGGCCTGCAGCATGCCATCACCGATGATGAAACGGCTGATTTGACCGTTGTCGATCGCTTCGGAAACGATTCGCAATTCACCAGCGTCATCGGCTCGTGAAAGAGCGTCGATCATAGCGGCGATCGCATCGTTGTTCTCGATCGATTGAGCAAACTGAAGGATCGGCATCAGGTTGACTTCGACTTGCATCAGCGTGTTGCCGGTTGGGGCAACGGGAGTCGCTTCCGCGTCGATCAATTGCTTCATCAATGGCAGGCTGTCATCGCCCAAAGCAACGTAGATGGCCTTGGGGCCGGTTCCGATGTGAACGCGAACTTGTTCGCCGAAGATCTTGCGAACTTCGTCTTCGTCAGCGGGCACGTCCGCTTCGACCAAGTGCATGTTGACGTCTTTGTACTTTTTGACGTCAAACTCAAAGCGAGGCGCGTCGCCGTGGCCTTGGACTTTTGCAGCCACATCTTTGACGATGCTGGCGGCTTCGTAACCGTCGGATACGAATGCACCCAAAGCGAATTGAAGTTTGTTGGCATCGGTCAGCAACAACGCACCGAAGTCCGATTTGCCTTCTTTGGCCGAGTCCATCATCAGTTCCACGACTCGACGGATCATGTCGGTCGCTTCGGCTTGCTCGCTCTCGCTCAGCTTGTCGGTTTGGCTCAAAGCCGAGCCCAGCATCTGCATCGCGCCATCGACGCTTGTTTGTGCTTGCTCAAGAGCCTCGGGGCCGATGGAGCTGGCGAAGTGAACGTAGCCGGCTGCATCATCACGAACGACGCTGCTGTAAGCCGATGGGATCGGTTTTTGTCCGTCGTACATCCGTGCCAGCTTGGAACCTGGGACGGCGGTGAACTCGGTCTCCAACAGAACACGACGGTTGGCTGAATCGATGTCGATTCCGATCATCAAGTCTTTCGTTTGATCGATGATTTGTTCGAGCTGTTCGATCGATTGAGCAGCGTATTCCATCGCGGCTTCGTCGCCGTTTTGTTGCTGCTTCATGGCTTGGTCAAATCCTTGGCGGATTTGGCCGATCAAAGCGTCACGCATTGGCGGTGGAACTTGTTGCACTTCCAAGCGAATGCCGATGTCGTAGTCCGAACCCATTTCACCGATGACCGCCGACGGGTCAGCAGGAGCGTTGTCCAACACGGCGCGGTTGCGAGCCAAGACCGCCCAGTTGCCAACTTGGCGAATGAAGACGGTGTTGGCGCCGATGGCGATCACCATTGTGCCGTCATCCAGTTCGTCGGCGGGACCGACTTGAGCTTCCATGCGTTTGAGCACGGTTTTGACGTTCGATGTCGGCAGCAATGCGATGGGTTCAGGAGCACCATCAATCAAGGGAACGACAATGCCAACGGGTTGCGAAGTGTCGATGCCTTGCGTGAAGGTTCCGGCCATCATGGCGAACATGCCGCCCAGTTGTGGTTGGCCGATCGCACCGCTGAGGTAGTTCAAGTCGCGGGTCAATTGATCGATGCTGCCCAGCGTGACCACGACGACTGGTTCAGTGGATTGCCCCGCAACGGCACTGCCGCCACCGGGAGTCAATTTTTCTTGAGCCATCACCGAAGTGAACGGTGATGCGATGCCAGCGAAGGCGACCAAAGCGGCCAACGCGAACGTGGCAACTCGAGAAATGCCTGGGCGGGCGGGTTGGAAACGGGCGTACGACAATCTCACGGGTGCGTCCTTTATCGGATCAAATTGGAAATTGAAAGGCAAGAGCTTCAACTGTAAGGCCGTGTCATCTCAAGAACAGGGCGCCTACGAAGAAAGGTACCCAGGCCGATTCGCCGAAGTTTCAGCAATGTTGGCAATTTAGGCGAGATTCTTTTCGGATATCTTGGCGTCGCTGTGGCTGCCCGTGTCGGCAATTGCCGCCGACAATTCCGCCTCGTCGTCCAGTTCCTCCTGGATTTCTCGCTCCAAGCGTGCGATTGCGAGCCGGATCAGTCGCGTTTCACGACGCGCAACGGCCAATTCCGCCTGCAATCGTTCGAGCTGGCGTTTCTTGTTGGTTTTGAACAACCGAGTGGCGACGCCCAAAATCACGAGGGCTCGAAAGCCCTTCAGAGCGGTGCCTCGAAGCCGATATGCCCGAGCCAATTTGGCCAGTTGCGGAATTTTCGCGAGTTTCGCCAAACGGGTTCCGCGGACCGCCTGCATCGATCGCAAAAACGAGAAGAACGGCAACATGATGATCGCCAGATCGACCCAGTTTTGGCGGATGTACTGAATCTTCTTCTCCGCGATCGACACCATCAAAATGAATTCTGCGGCGAAAGCGAACCAGATCACTCCGGTGCTGACGTGCAACGTGATTCGCAGCCATTGGTACCTCGCGACTTGGTCTTTCAGAAAGAATTCAGTGACCAACACCGGCAAGATCAACAGCGCGATGCCGATCATCGGAAAGCTGAAGTGCTGAGCCAAACGGCGTCGCAATCGTTTGTTGGTGCGTTGCCACGACATGCCCGGCAACCAGAGCTGGCCGTGCATTTCGTAGCTGCGAGCACACATGCGAAGTGATGGGCAAATGCAGAACATCAACGTGAAGAAGTGGAACCATCGCATCGATCGCGACTTTGGACGAATGATCCAGTGGTAGACGGACTCGAGGATCACGATGGGCCAAATCGCCAGCATCGAAAAAATCGCGATTCGTTCGAACCACATGCCCAAGTAAGTCGAGTCGACTCGAATCACGTATTCGTCGACGTGAGCTTGCGTCGTCGATTCACGCAGGTTGGGGACATCAACCCACATCACGATCAAGATCGCTTGGCACACCAGGAACCACACCGATATCGCAAACATCCACGGCGCCGTGACGCGTGCGATTTGGGTGTGAATGGGTGCGTGCAAATGCGAGGTCATGAAGTGCGGATGCCACCAGCGAAGACTTGCCATACGGAACTGGCGGCCTCGACATCATCTTTCGTGGCCGCTGCACGACCATAAACGATTCGGTTGTAGGCATCGACGACCTGAACCGCAGATTGACCCAGCGTCGGGAACTGGACCGCAACGCGACGTACAAATTCCGAAGGCGTTTCGTCCGGCGAGCGTTCGACGCCTTGTTCCCGGCACCAAGCTTCCAACGCCTGGAACGTGACGACCACCACACGCCGGGGATCGGGATCGCCAACCGGGTTGCGAAACGATGCGAATGGTCGCGGTGGCGTTTCGGGTTCAAGTTTCTTCTTGGTTGATGGCTGTTGTTCCGAGGGCTCTCGATCGTCATCCGCGAAAAGGCTGTCCCACCACGCGAGGATGGCGTCCAAGTTGCGGACGACAAAGAACGCGATGAAGGCGAGTAAGCCAAGGAGGATCAGCCACTTCAGCATGCTCGCCATCGTGTTGAACACGCCGCTCAAAGATGGTGAACGATCGGGCGGAGGTTTGGTCCGGGCCGACAGCGGTTCCTTCTGCTGATTCGCGTTTTGATTCTGGTTGTCGGAAGGTGGCGAGGACTGCTCGTCGTTTTGCTTGGATTGCTGTGACGATTGATCTTCGGCGGACTGGTTCTCAGGCGATTGGTTTTCCTCAGATGACTCTGATGGGGAGTTGGAATCGTCTTGATCTCCGCTCTGCGAATCGCCGTTGGATGATTCGGATGGTTCCGAGTTCGATTCGCTTGACTGATCGGATTGAGATGCGGATTCGCCCTTCGACTGAGGCGAATCGTTTTGCGATGCTTTGCCTTGTTGTTCGAACTTTTGTTGTTGCTGGTTGCCCGAGTTCTTGGAATCGTTGGAAGTGGATTGGTTCTTGGATGATTCGCTCTTTTTGCCGCCAGCAGGTTGATCGCCGCCGGGGTCTTGTCCCTTGCCCTGCTTCTTGCCACCGGGATCGCTACCCGCCGGACCGTCTTCGCGGTTGCCTTTTTGACCGCCGGCTTTTGCACCGGGTTTGGTTTCACCGCTTGGCGATCCGTCCGGGCTGGTTTCGGATGACTGGGCGTCGTTCTCGTCGCTGATCTCCGCGCCCTCGTCGCCCCAACCATATTCACTGGCTGACAGTGGCGATCGGTTGTTAAGAAATTCGGGAACCTTCATCGACGCAACGGCTTTGCCTGGCAACGGAGCGATGTAGGCGATCATCAGAATCAGTCCGATGATGACAATGCCACCAGCAAGCCAAGCGACGGTTGCGTCAAGCGGCATCTCCGTTTGTCGCTGACGCAGGTAGCGTCGAAGGTTTAAGAATGATGTCACCACCAGCAGCGACAGCGCGGAGAACAAGTAGAGCGTCAGCAAAATTCGAGCGAGATTCCATGACTTGGAATCTCCACTGAGAAAGAACTGACCCAAACCAAACAGCGGCAATGCACCCAGTGCCAACCACAACACAGTCCGGCCAGGTTGGTGGCCGGCGGCGGGGTCTTTCGAAGATCGTTTGGACTTTCGCTTGGGCGTGTTGCCTTCTTCGCCCGCGACGTTCGACGACGAGATATCGGCTTGTTGTTTTTGCTGCCGCCGAAGTTTGAGGAACGACAAACCACTGTCGACCAAACCTTGTCCGCTGCTGTCAACGGAGTCGTCCACGATCGTGCAGTCGTGAACAATCTTGTCCGCCAAGTAGCCGACCACCCATACGATTCCGATCGAGAAGATTGGGTCGCCGACATAGCGAATCAAGACAAACAAAGTCGCGATGCCGAGTGCGATCGCGTACAGCGACGAGTACTGGCGATCGTTTTCGATGGTGATGCGAGCGACCGCGGTGGCTCCCATCGAGTACATCAGCATCGTCCACACCAACGCACCCGAGTAGTTCCCCGAATACAGGACGGTGCACAAGAAGCTGGCCAGACTGAACAGCATCACAAAGATCAACACCGGCGCAATCGCGATGGCGGCGTAGTCGGCGGCGGTGTGATGCAGTCGGCTCAAGAATGCGCCGTTTTGCTAGCTGGCCTGCCCGTGCGCGGCGTCACCGGCTTCGTTGGGATGGGATTCTTTCCATCGCCGCATGGCAGGTTCAATCGTACTCATTGGGACCCATCGCTGCCGGGTCTTCGAGCTTTGCACCAACGTTTCAGGAGAAATTTTCCCTCGGTCTATCCGAAGCAGCATCTCGGGTTCGCTGATGGGGCCGATCCGTTTCGTCGTATGAAACCATCCGTGGCTCATGTAATACCATTGGGCACTCATATGCTTCTCCACTGGGTTGCGGAACTCCCTCTAGCTTAAGTGATTTGGTCACATCGATCACAGCTGATTTTGGGGTGAATCTTTCGCGTCAAGGGTGGTGAATATGCCTCTATGGGGGCGTCAATTGCGGACTGTCTCCCCGCGGAAATCATCTTGTGATGGCGGTGATGAAACCAGTACTTTGGCATTGGACGGACCGAGTTGGATCCCGTTGATACTCGCCGAATCGACCACTCCATTAGGTGGTGGTTTTCACGAAAGCTGGTTTTTAAGTGATGGGGCAAGGCGAAACGAACGCTCGCACGAACATGCGTCACGGCTTCTGTCGCGACGTGCCGCGACCTTTCTACGATCCTTTCGCGATCGCAGTTTGGCGATCGTTGACAGGATTCATTGTTTGCGTGTTTGGCGTGACAAACGCCCTCGCACAAACCAGCGAAAAAATCGTCGTTTTGCCGCGTTTTGGCACGCCATCGTGCGAATTGAGTGAGTCCGTCATTCGTTTTCGAATCGAAAGCGAAGCCGACTCAGCCGACGCCGAACCAGACCCCACGGAAGCGACCCCCGTTCAGTCGACCGTTTCAGGACGCTTGGACATTCGTTCGGCTGACACCAATGCCTTGATCGGGCAGGTGGCGATTTCACCGGACACGGTTTCTGAACCAATCACGATCACCGAGCCCGGAATCTACGATGTTCAAATGCGAGTCCCTCGAGATCACTCGGGATGGCAACGTTGGTTGCGACTGGATTCGTTGACCGAAAGCGACTCGATGGATGTTGCACGCAGTTGGACGGTCGTGGCATTGCCAGCACGCCTCCCCACGCAAACAGGCATCACAAAAAATACGACCAGTCCACCCGCTGCCAAGAAGCTTCCGCCGTGTCAGGTGATGACGCGAATTGACATGGCGACGCTGAGGTCGTGGTGTTCCAACGCGAAAGCTGATTCGTCCGAATCCGAACACTCGCTATTGAATTGGAAATGGCGAAGTGAAGGTGCGCCCATTTCTCGTGACGCGATGATCTGGCAAGCGCGTTCGAATTGCTTGCAGCGAGAGATCAAATCCATTCGCGACAACGGGGTGGATGCAATCGTGCTGCCAATCGCGAAACCCTCACCCGGCGGCGATTCCGATGCAACGGCTAGCGGCCTTGATCCGATCGACGATGCGTTGCTGGTTCGCTTGGCAGCCGAGCAAATGATTCAGGCGGAAGGCCAAGTTTGGCTGGAACCACCGCGTTTGCCATGCGGTGCGCCGGTGGACGAGTTGGTGGATACCTGGAACCAATTTTGGGGCGACGGACTGGCCATCGGGTTTGTCGTGCGTTGGCAATCGGACACGATCCAGTGCCGACAATGCGGTCACCATCATGGGACCGACGCGTTGCTTCCAATCATTGCTGACTTGAACGATCAGCATCTGATGCTGGTTGAAGATGCGATCGCGGAATCGCCTTCGGCTGAGGATGCAAATGAGGCTGGTTTGCCCACTCTGCAACAAACGCTCGCTGAGATTCGTCGCTCGCAACCGAATCGAATGACCGGACAAGTTTGGCTCGTCCGAGACCATCGCCGGCAACCACCGCCGCGTTTGAACACGCATTTCCAAGTCGTTGACAGTCGGGGTTTTGGTCCGTTCGAAGGTGTTTGGTTGGGATACCAAAGCTCCGGCGTCGATTCTGCACCACCATCTGCTGCGAAGCTTGATGCCGTCATGGCGGAAGAGATGGACGACCAATGGATCGGTTGGTGGGACGAAGTTTCTCGTTCGGTCAGTCGGCCAAACTCACCGCCAGTCACTCAGTTTGTGTTGGCAGACGTCGAAATGCTCGACACACCAAGCGGAACCGCCGCTTGCTACGCGTGGAAACACTGGAGTGACCAACTTGCGACCGTCGTGTCGGAAGCTTCCGCTGGCAAACACCAATCGATCGATGGATTGGTGACCGTGTCGGTGCATCCGACCAGCCACTGTTTGGTTTTGATCAACCGTGCGCCGTGGCCAATGAGCGTCACGCTGACGACAACGGAATCAACGAATTGGAAGACGGAACCGGGGAAAGACGCCAGTCAATTGATGCTCACGAAGCCCGAGCAAACTGCTTTGGGAGCCCGATTGAAATTGCCTCCGCGTCAGATGGTTATCTGCCAGAGCGAAACACCTTTGCCTCGAAAGCTCGCTTGGACCGGATACGTGTCTGATCCCGCCGCGATGATTCCGAGAATCACCGAACAAGTCACGATGATTGTCGAGCATGTTGGCTTGCTGAGCGAACTGGATCGATTGCCTTGTGGATTGAACACTGCGACAGATGTCGACGAGACGCAGACTGCACCTACTAGATCTTCGATCGATCGTTGGAATCCTGGTCGGGTGATCCAAGCCAGCACGACTTTGTTGCGATCACCAAAAGCAGCGACACCGCCTTCCGTTCTTAAAGCACCCGAGTCATTGCTCAGCAACGGTGGCTTCGAGCAAAAGAGTCTTCCGGATGCGAACGCACGATTGGGGATACCCAGTTGGATGCACGCTCAGCATCCCGCCGATGCGGTCAAACTGGATCCGCGATCGGCTTTTCGAGGCGAGCAGAGTGTACGACTCGCTGCACGCGACTCCTCGGGAACACAGGCTTGGTTGATCAGCAAAAACATTGCCACTCCCGATGCCGGACGCGTCGCGATCTCGATGGCTCTAAGAGGTTTACGCGAACCCACCAAAGAACTCTCAAAGCCCGATGGAACGACGGAACCAATCGGCAATCCCATGTCACGCGGCCCAGCGTGGACTCAATCCAATCAAAATCGGCCTGCCGCTTCTCTTCGAGACGGGGCCGCTGCGGAACCTTCTAAAACTTTGACGTTGCGAGTTGCGTTGGAAGGTTCCCTTGATGGACAGCCCTGCCGTCATTGGCGTGAGGTGGAAGTGCCCGTGGATGGGAAATGGCAGGACTCAACCGTGGTCCTGGAGTGGTTGAACATCGACGTGGAAAACACACGCGACTTGCGAGTCACGATCGACAATTTGTCAGACGGAATCATTTGGGTGGACGACGTTTTTGTGTCCGATTGGTTTGCCAGCCGAGCCGAACGAGCTGAGATTCAAAGTTTGGCTTACTTGGCCGTGCAGGGTCTTCAGCGGAACGACATCAAGGCGGCGGCACAGTTGCTGAATCAATTCTGGGCGAAGCAGTTGTTGCAATTCGCAAAACGACGATCGGTGGATCCAAGACGCGCCGAGGTGAACCGATCGTTGGTTGAGCCCGTCTTTGGACGAGGTGGTTCCAGCACCGTTGCGGTCACCTCCGTCGCAGTTGGGGCGCACGAATTGGGGGCACCCTTGGCCGCCATCAACACCGCGGGTTTGACATCGAATTCGCCAATGCCCACCAATGCATTGGCACCAACGCCGGATCCGAATCGGCCGCCCGACACCGCAACGAATTCACAACCGGTGGTGGATTCGCCCATGCAAAGACCAGGCGTAACCGGCAGAATTCGCAACTGGTTACCACAGCCGCTAAGATTTTGAGTCCCACTTGATCAGTCGAACGCCTTCCCGAGGTTTGGCTTATGTCCCATTCGCAATCGCATCGATCAGAACCTGCGAACGCTGAAAAAAGCAGTCGATCGTCCCTTCGTTTTTGGGGGCGATTCGTGGCGGCGGTTCTCGGCGTCGCATTGATCGTCGGTGGGGCGGCGAGCTATTGGGCCGTTTGGCAATCCCGCCAGGTGCCTGAGTTTTATAAGCGGGCATTCAATCAATCTGATCAAGCGATGCAGGTTGCAAGAAATCAATTGCAACATGACGTGCAGCAACTGCAATCGGATTTGTTGCGGCGTGGTTCTTGGAACGCGTCCTTCAGCGAAGATGAAATCAATGCGTGGTTGTCTGATCAACTGCCAGAACGTTTTGACCGTTTGTCGAAACGTGGGGTTCGCGAACCAGCCATTGCGATCGAAGACGGACAAATTCTCGCGGCGGTTCGGTATCAGTCATCGCGTTGGGACACGGTCGTGTCATGCCGCTTGTCAGTTGAGATGACGGAAGAGCCCAACCTGCTCGCCATTCACTTGTCGGACCTGAAAGCCGGCGCATTGCCGCTGCCGCTTGAACCGTTTGTTCGCCGTATCAGTCGCGAAGCTGCGCTGGGCGATCTTGATATTCGCTGGGACTTCACCGAAGACGGGCCGATCGCGCTCGTGCACATTCCGCAAGAAGATCCGCACTACGCGTTCGCACCGCTGATCATCGAACTGGTGAACCTGACGGCCGGACGTTTGCGATTGTCTGGCCAAGCGGGCCAGTTGGCTCAGGATTACTACTCGCCACGCGGTCCATTGCACCGATTCGTGTCGTTCCGAAAACAATCGCAACCATCAAGCGAACCAGAGCAAGAAAACTCAGACCCGCAAAACAAGGCGACGGATGGAAAGTCGGCAGCCGTGACTGAAAGCCTCGAACAGAGCTCTGATCAAGAATCCGTGGCGACCAACCGAAGCTTTGAACAGCGTCGAGCTGATTCTCGGGCATCAGGGACGAAAGCTTCCGGTCAACGTTGGATGGTCAGAAAGCCATCCCAAGCGACACCCGCTATCTTGCGAACTCGATCGGACGATTCGCTGTCGCAGTACCAGTGATCATGCTGGAAATGGAGTTGGAATTGTCGAACGCTTTTCCAAGCAATTGATTCAGCGATTGGTTCCAGCTCGACCGTCGTGCGGAAGCCATTTTGATTCGCATCGCATGACGAAGTGGCGGGAAACGCTCGATGAGTTCCGCATGCGATCCGAGTGACACTGCCTCGGTTGTTGGAAATTGGGCCTTCGTAATCCAAGTACCGTCGACGATGGTCGGGCAATCGCTTCATCGGAATTTGTTCCGTGGGCTCCAAGTCAATGACGGGCGTTGCAAACGTCCACAGTTCGCCATCACCGGGAACTTCAAACATCCAGTCGAAATGGTCCCCGCGTGAGACCGTGCCGCCGGCCGATGGATCTTGTGCGGAAAGACTTGGGACGCGGTGATGCAGCACGACGCATCGCAGCGGCAGCATTGAATCTGGATGCGCCGGATTTTCTGCGATCGGGCTCACGACAACGGAGGCAACTGGTGACCCATCTTTTCGCGTTTGGTTTCCAGGTAACGAACGTTGTGCTCGTTCGTTGGCGGAACGATTGGAACTTGGTCAACGACTTTCAAGTCAAAGCCACGAAGGTTGAACGCTTTCGTTTTCTTGGGGTTGTTCGTGAGCAAGCGAACTTCTGACAAACCGAGGTCTTTCAGGATCTGAAGGCCCACGCCGTAGTCACGCATGTCGGCTTTGAAGCCCAGTGCGTGGTTGGCTTCGACCGTATCCATTCCTTTGTCTTGCAGAGCGTAGGCTCGAATTTTTTGAGCCAATCCGATCCCACGACCTTCTTGCGGCAGGTAGATCAAAGCGCCACGTTCTTCGCGGCTGATCATGTCCAGTGCCATGTGAAGTTGATCGCCGCAGTCGCATCGCAGCGACTGAATCAAGTCGCCGGTGAAGCAACTGCTGTGCATTCGAACCAGCGGCGGCGTGCCAGGAGCGGTCAGGTCACCAAACACGAGTGCGATCGGTTCTTGAGCTTCGTAGTTGACCCCGTAAACGATGACCTCGAAGTCTCCATAACGTGTCGGCAGTTCGGAAGTCGCCGCACGGCTGACGAGTTTCTCGCTGACTCGCCGATGAGCGATCAGGTGTTCGATGCTGATGATCTTCAGGTCGTGCTGTTTCGCGAGTCGAGCCAAATCGTCACGCGAGGCACGGTCGCCGCTCTCGTTCAGCACTTCGCACAGAACGCCAACCGGAGCCAGGCCCGCCATGCGTGACAGGTCGATTGCTGCTTCGGTGTGCCCGGCGCGACGCAGCACGCCGCCTTCTTTGGCGAGCAACGGGTACACGTGTCCGGGACGCACGAAATCCTCTTCGGTGGCCTCGGAATCCGTCAATCGGCGGATCGTTTCGCTTCGTTCCGCGGCGGTGATGCCAGTTTTTGCCGTCGCAATGTCGATCGGCGTCATGAAAGCGGTCTGCAGCGGAGCGTTGTTTTGCGGCACAACGGGGGTCAATTCCAGGCGTTTGCAGACTTCTGGCAGGACCGAGACGCACAACTGTCCGCGCCCGCCCAAAATGAAATTGATCAGTTCGGGGGTCGCTTTTTCGCCGGCGCAAATGAAGTCACCTTCGTTTTCACGGTCTTCCGCGTCGATCACGATGATGACTTCGCCTCGCGCAATGGCTTCGACGGCTTCGGGGATCGTGTTCAACTCAATCGAGGATGACATATTGGGTAGATCAGGTCGGCGATGGGGAATGGTGGAAGCCGATGCGGCGAATTTGCAATGACTCGGCGATGGACCTGCCCGTATTATACGTGTTGTGGAAACCTCGCCTACGGACCCAAATATGACGCAGAAACCTTTTTCAATCAGTCGTTTGACGCCGCTGAAGTTCTTGCCAATGGCGGTTCGGCGGAAGGCTCCAATGCCCGGAACTCTGGTGGCTCGATTGGGTGGCGTCGTCGCCTGCGGGTTCGTTTTCGCGTCAACGTTGGCTTGGTCCGCGGATGGTGGAAATGCGGTTCAGCCGAAGGAAGCCGCCACCGCCAAAGACGAAGCCGCCACCGCCAAAGACTCGGTTCAGTCCATCGAGGTGCGGCAGTTTCTCGATCTCCGCTACAGCGATTCCGACGGCAGTGCGGGATTGTTTGATTTGCACGTGCCGATTTCGGACCAGCACACCGTCACGACGAACGATGCGGGTGACATTGTCGTGGAAGGTTCGCCTCGACCCGCGGTGCTGATGATTCATGGCGGTGGTTGGGCGATCGGGGACAAGTGGACTCTCCGAACGTATTGCGATCGGCTGGCTCAACTGGGCTTCGTCGTCGTCAACATGAACTACCGCTTGGCACCACAGCATCAATTTCCGCGGCAGGTTGATGACGTTCGGCAAGCTCTGTTGCAGCTGGTCAAGCACTCCGATGATTGGAAGATCAATCTCAATCGTGTTGGGATGTTCGGCTACTCCGCGGGAGGTCACTTGTCGGCGTTGATCGGAGTGATGGGCAACGAAGATCGAACGACGCAAATGTTGGCCAGTGAGTGGCCGCAAGATGATCCTCGTTGGGACCTGTTGCCTCCCATCGCCGCGGTGTGCGCGGGTGGGCCCCCGTGTGACTTTCGGATCGTACCTGATGACAACGCTGGGCTGAGTTACTTTCTGGGTGGAACGCCGCGGGAAGTGCCTGACAATTACTTGGGAGCCTCGCCGACCGCCCATGTTTCACCTGGCGATCCTCCGATGCAGTTGATCCATGGTGAAAAGGATCTGTTGGTTCCGATCGAGAACAGCGAGAAGTTCGCTGCGGCTCTGGTCGACGCCGGCGTGGCGGTTTCGTTGACCGTGATCGAGAACCAAGGGCACATGATGACGCTGTTTCATCCGACGACAAAACAACATATCCAGGACTTCTTTGTCAAACAGCTTTTGGATCCGTAGTCAGCGGTTCGGGATGTTCATCGTCTGGTTTGGCGATCACGCCAACACAGCCAAGGCAACCGCCAACGTCAGCAACCCGGCGCCCGACAATCGCATCAGCAGAAGTTTGCCGCTGAGGTCGGCTTCGTCCCCGCCCCAAATTCTTGCCGCGGTGTAAGCGAGCAGAACGCCCCACAAACCGCGAAGTGAGTAGACGACATTCAGTCGCGCGGCGTCGCCAAATACTGAGACTGCGATCGTGATGCAGAACGCTTGGCAGGCGAGCAGGATGATCGCGGGAACGAGCAACTTCCAATTGTTGTTGGAGACGACGGGCCGCCATCGAATCCATGGCAGTGCCAGCAGCGAAAGTGCCGCGACGATGACGAACACGGCGGGCAGGAACCGAGTCGATCCCCAATCCGGCGACCAGCGTTGCACCAACAAGTCAAACGTCGCGTAGCAACACGCCGCTCCGAGTGCCAACGCGATCGTCAGTCCGATTCGGCGAGGATGATGTTGGCCAGTCCACTGAATCAATGCGATTCCGGTTGCGGCCAAAATAGCGGCTCCCCAGATGGAGCTTGGAACACCGTTGGCCGACGAAAACGCGAGCAAGCAGGTGACGAAAACAACCTTCACGCCGAAGACCGGTGTCGCGATCGAGACATCGCCGACTTCCACCGCCGTGAAAGTCAGCAGCAAGCCCATCATGAACAACAACGCAACGATCGCCGGTTGCCAAAAGTTCAGCCAGTAAGTTTCCGGTCCGTCGAAGAGCCACAGCAGCGACATCAACGCGGACGAGCCCATGTTCACGCAGAACAAAAGCGTGACTTGACCGACGCCATCAGGACGCGCGGCGGATCGGCTGACTCGTTTGACAAAGATCAGCCCGCAGACAAACAGAACGCTGGCCAGCAAAGGAAGTAAAAGGTGCATGGCGGAAACAATACCGCCTGCTCCTCCAATGCGATAGTTGAACCCCTGTCATCGTCGTCGCCGATCTGCCGTTGCTTTCGTCAGGAAGAGATCACTTGGTCGAGGACGTTTCAGTCTGCTTCTTCACCGAAACCGTATCAAACAGTTGGCCTTCCAGGTCATACGACTTCAGTTGCAATTCGTTGCCATTGACCGCGACGTAAACGAAGTGGTGTCCGCGACGAACGGTTTGCTGGAACGGAGGTCGGATGGGGCCGGCTTGTTCAAGACCGCCACCGCCGCCACCGGTGATCATGTAGATCGTGCCTCGGTCGTTCTGAGGTTTCTCGTTGTGCATCTTCCAGGTTCGTTCGTAAGAGTGGATGTGTCCATTCCAGACAATGTCCACACCAAAGCGATCGAACAATTTGGTCATTGGGCGAATTCTCAAGTCGCCCCAATTGCTCTTGCCTTTCCACAGGTCTCCGTAGTCGTTTTCGTCGGATGAATACGCGGGATGGTGAAAGCTGACAAACGTCCAAACCACTTCGCCATCCTTCTTTTCGGATTCGAGTGCGGAGAGCTGTTTTTCGAGCCACTGATACTGTTCGCTGTCCGGACCCATTTCCTTGTTGGAATCGAGCATGAAGAACGCTGCATTCCCATATCGAAACGAGTAGTAGTATTCGGGTGCGGGAAGGTCCATGTACCGGTAGTAGTGATCCGCATTCCGTTCGTGGTTGCCCAGGACAGGATAGAACGGGACTCGAGAGATCAGCGGGTTCATGCTGGAGAAAAACTGATAGACCCATTCATTCTTGATCGTGCCAGTGCTGACAAGGTCGCCGGGGACCACCAAGAAGTTTGGTCGAAGTCCCCATGCCAATTCACCGACTTTTCCGCTGACGGCAGGGTTGCCCTGCGTATCAGAAATGACAGCAAAAGCGTACGGAGTTTCAGGCAGAGAAGCGGTTTGGAACGATAGCACTCCGCTTTCGACCGAAGCTTTGGTTTCGATGTCGGTCGCGGTGACTTGATAGTAGTGCCCGGTTTCGGGGGTCAGGCCATCCAACAACGCCGAGTGGATAGTTTTGTCGTCGGAACCGGCAATGCTCTCACGGTCGAATTCCGCGGTTTCTCCGAAACGCACCGTGACTTCGCACTCGGAATTGGTTTCGCAAACCACTCGAATGCTGTCGGTGGTGGCGTACTGCAGAAACGGAGCGACCAAGAAGTCCAACGGGGCTTTCTTTTTCGCGGTTGGAGGAAGCTCTGCCCATGCTTCTTGATGTTTGAAGTCGTGTTCAATCCATGCTGGTTTGGCTGCTAAGTCGTAAACAGCGATTTTGGCGAGTCGTCCACACATGGGATAGGATTCGTTTTTGTCCAAGTAGGCACCGACCGCTAAATCGGTTTGCTTCGGATACAAAATTGGTCCGCCTTGGACATCGGTTTCCGCATCCAGCTTGCCATTGACCCATAGCTGCATGGTTTCACCATCGTAAACACCCGCGACGTGGAACCATTTGCCAGGAACCGCTTCGGTGTTTCCTTCCAAGTAGGTCATCATTCCATTCCCGTCGTCAGCATCCTGGCTGGAGAGTCCAAACGTGAATGTTTTGTCGTTGTAACCAAGAACCCAACCTTGTTCTAAGTCACCATTGTCTTGAAGAGCCGAGACGATGCCTCCGTATTGAGTCATTTGATCCAGCGAAACCCAAGCGGCGATGGTGATCGCTTCACTGGGAAGTCTGGTCTGAAGATCAGTCCAGGGTTGGTCTGCGACGAAGTAGGAACGCACTCCGTCCAAACGAATGGCATTGAGCCCATCAGAATCTTCCAACGTTGGAGATCCTTGACCGGTCAGGCTGGGACCCAGTTGGCTCTTTAGTTTTCCATTTTGAAAGAAGGGTGATCCAAAAACCCAATGCGCCCGAGGGTCGGGGCCATCGTGTCCAAAGGCTGTTGAGCATGTCGTGAAAGCAAGAAGGAAACAGATGACAGGACGGAAGGCCCGTCGTGGGATCGAACGCATTGGGTATCTCAAAGAAGGAAAACAATTCATGGAAAACAGGTGTCGTGATGGATCAGGGTTGTTCCACCACTTCGCCGCCATCCCGGGTGCCCAAAGCGGAGAAGATGGTCATGTCGATTGATTCGGTAAGGAATCGGACCGATCCGTCGCCGGCACAGAACTGAGCACCGCCGGTGTGTTGGCTGCCGAAGCTGACTTCGTAGGCTCCCCACTCGGGCGAGTCATCTGCGGTTGGGATGTCGACAGGTTTGGCATAGTTGATTGGCACAGCGGTTGAACCGCCCATTTCCGACCAGTCGGTACCTTCCCAGTTGTCGAAATCGTCGCCACCAATTGCCCAGTGATCTTTCCGGCCGGAGTTGGCGTTTTCAGCGGTTGATGCGATGGTGGCCAGTTGTGGATCGGGGATCGCTTCGCCGAACATCAGGGTGTTGGACAATCCATCGATCACGTCGCGAAACTTGGTGGCTCCACCCATGCCGCCTTGGGCAATCCGAGCACGATCGGGATGACGGGTTTGAATCATTCCATCCAACTCGGAGTGGTGCTTCGTCGTTTGGCTATCGCCCCACGTTGGTTGGTTGTCGCGACCCCATCCCCATGAAGGTTTCCAGTCATTGGGTTGGATGCCAGTCACAACGGCCAAGTAGTTGGCTGGCGTACGGGCGGCAACGAACCACGGTGGCGAATACACCGACGCGTCAAAGATAGCTGAAGGGGCGACGGAGGAAGGACATCGCATGACGCTGATCATCGCTTCGCAAGCGGCGACTTGTCGATCCCGTGGATTCGCGGATGAGATGTCGGCGTTGCTGAGCGCGGTGCCTGCCGCCCAGTTGGTCGAACCAAACGTGAGCGATTCGAAGAGGTTGGACTGTTCACAGTAAGGCATAATGAATGCGCTCCAGTGACCACCTTCCTGAGCTTCGCCAAGCATTGGCAAGTCTTCGCTGTACGCGGAGGCAAAGTTGTGTGTTGCCAAGCCAAGTTGCTTGAGATTGTTGCTGCACTGCATTCGTCGTGCAGCTTCGCGAGCCGCTTGGACAGCAGGGAGCAGCAAGCCGACCAGAACACCGATGATCGCGATGACCACCAGCAATTCTACGAGGGTGAAGCCATGTCGTTGGCGAAAGTTGTGTCGTTTCATCAGATTGGTCTCGAATGGAAAATTGCGTAGTTGCGGAGAAAGATTCTTCAGGACTGTTTGGCTGGGATATCGAATTCGATTCGGTTGTCGCTTCCGGAGACGACTTCAAACTCGAGAGTGGATTCGCCTCCATCGCCGTAAGCGGGCGGGACAATGTCTTTTGTGATCAGACGGCGGTCGTCATCCGCCTTTTCATCGCTGGACCCGATGGTTTCGCCTTTGCCACTGACGATGCAAGAAAAACTGACTCGATACTTTCCGGTAGCGAGGCCTTCGCCGGCGGTCGAGCGAAGGAACAGTTTTCCGGTGGCATCGGTTTCGCCGACGCCGAGGTTGTATTGGTTGACTTCTTCGTCGACCGGGCGGACATAGACGATCAGACGTTCGTAAGGCTTCCCGTCGAGTGTGATTTGGCCACTGATTGGATGAAGAAGCGGTTCTGAATCGCAGCCGGTGACGAGGAGGGACGCTGTCAAAATCAGCAACGCAGCAAAGGGTTTCATTCAGTCGGGCTCTGGAAATAGGAAAGCACTCAAGGTTTGAAAGAGCCGCAACTTATACGTGCTCAATATGAAGACCCGGTGGTGTGCTTGTATGGGTTCGGTGAATGTCTGCCGAACCCAAGCGTCATGTTCCAGATGACGTCAATGCGCCTGTAAAAGTGAGCTGTTTGGGCAATGCCCACGGTTCATCGACCGCGGTTCTCTGTTCAGCCCGACCGCCTGGGTGTGGGGGCTCGATGCCTTGGGGGGTGTGTTCTAGGATTGTTTTGTTCACACCACCGCACACCCGAAACGCACGCGTCCTTGTTCACGTTGCTTGACGGATTGTCGATGCAGCAATGGTTTCGCGATTCGCCGAATGCGTTGCCACCACATTCATGGAGGTGGATTTGTCGCGAACGTTGTGCGGTTCAGCGGATCAACCAACCGAAGAAGGCTTTTGAAAATTCGGCATGGACAACGGTACCGAACCAAAGCAAGGCGACTCGATCACACGAGACGACACCGACGTGGATTCCAAAGCAACGGTGTCGTCGTCGCAGTCATCGCATTTGTTGGGAGCGATTGAGTCACCGCAGATATGGTCGGCTCAACATCTGCGCGGGCACGTCGGCGGATATGAACTCGTCCGAGAAATCGGTCGAGGTGGTTTTGGAATTGTGTATCTGGCTCGTGATGAAAAGCTGAAACGCAATGTCGCTATCAAGATCGCTCGACCAGAAATCGTTCGAGACGTCGCTGCGATTCGGCGATTTCAGGACGAAGCTCAATCGGCCGCACGGCTCGATCATCCTGGGATCATTTCGATCTACGACAGTGGTGAGCAGGATGATCTGCACTACTACGTGATGCCTTACTTGATCGGGCAGCACTTGGGTGACTGGTTGGCGAATCAGTCGTCGCCGATGCCCGAGGTGGAAGCTGCCCAATGGATGATCCAAATTGCCAACGCGGTGCAGTATGGCCATGAAGCGGGAATCATTCATCGCGACCTGAAGCCGCAGAACATTTTGATGCAGCAGTCCCCCAGCGGCGAATTGAGAAAGCCCGTGGTGCTTGACTTCGGACTGTGTGCCAATACGGAATCAACCGTAGCGACGACCACGCGGATCGCGGGGACGCCTCGCTACATTGCGCCCGAACAAGCCATGTTTGGGAATCGACGGATCACGCCGAAGAGTGACGTCTATTCACTCGGCGTGATGCTGTATCAGATGCTCACGGGGACCACACCTCTGGCGCCCGATAGCTTTGCCGAAGCTGTCCTGATGCTGCATCATTCGCAGATTGACGGTCCGCAGAAGCATCGACCGGAGCTTTCCGACGCGATGCAAGCGATCTGTTTGAAGTGCCTGAGACGCGATCCCGATTCACGTTATGAATCCGCCGCTGCGTTCGAAGCTGACTTGCAACGAATGCTAGAAGGACGACCAGTCGAAGCAAAGTGCCCCGGTATCCTCGAACGATTCGGCTATGAGCTTTATCACGGACCGCTTGAGAGGATCTTCGGATGGGCAATCATCGCGATCAATTTCTTGATTTGGGCGTGGGCGGCGATCGGCGGTTTGTTGGTTTGGCAGCGTCATTCGAATGAGCCGCAACTCGCTGAAACCCTGCCGGAGTTCATCTTCTTTGTGGTGCTGGTTGTCGTTCCATTCCACTTGCTGGGAGCTCACGCCGGATCACTGATGGTTCGCGGGACCAAGCATTACCGCTGGCTGGCGTTCATGGGCTTGGTCTCTTTAGTTTGGTCAGGGATTCAGGCGACCAACTTGTTCACCAGTGGGACCACGTTGAAAATCTACGAAGGGCGTGTGCTGGCAACGACCTTGGTTTTCCTGGTGATCGCGCCCGCGTTCTTTGCCCAAGGTTGCATGCTCGTGGCGGGAGCCTGGACGGCGTGGCGTCGAAACCGCTCTAACGTTTGATTTGGAAGGCGAGTTCGTTTTGGCCGTACTTCTTGCCGTGAACGTCTTCCATTGTCAAACGCAATCGATAGTTGCCCGCTTCGAGAGACTCAGGCAAATACATTTGATAAGCGATGAAGTAGTCACGCAATTTGTTCTTCGACATTTGTTTGTCGACTGGCAACGATTGGCTGGCAACGCGGCGTCCTGATTCATCGAGCAAATCGTAGCTGCCCTGCAACATGGTTTCGAAGCCATCCTTGCCACCTTCGCTGACTCGTTTGGCCACGAAGTTTTCAATTTCGCAGTACAAGATGACTTGTTGGCCGGGATCAAACTGGCGTTTCGGAAACGGTTTGACTTGCCCGTACGCTTCGATCTCGGTGCAGAATTCCAACGCGCGAACATCGAGCGAATCCGTGGCGGCTGCGAGGAACTCGGTCGCTTGACGAATCTGTGGAAGTGCGGTGCTGAATCGTCTCGAAGGAACGGGGTGCCCGTTCGGATCGATGATCGTCCAAAGTCCGAGCAGTTGGTGACGCAAGTACTCTTGTTCTTGCGTGGTCAATCCTTCGAGTTTGTCGACCGCGCGATCCGGGTCGCCCGACAGAACCATCAAGTGACGCTTGATGATTTGGCGGCGTTGTTTTTGTGCTTCGGATTCGTTCGGTTCGGCTTGTCCGAGTCGTTGCAGCAGAGCGTCATAAAGTTCGGTGTCGCTCAATGATTCGATGTTCACAGCTGCAGCGACATCGGTCGATGCTGGCTTGTCCGACGACTGGGTGGCCGAGACTTGTTGGACGCTGGTGGCACTGTTGTCGTTCTTGGTCGCGGCAGCGGCTTGGTCCGACAACGAGAGTGTTGAATCCGGCGTTTCAGCGATCTTGTCCGAGAAGTTCCAAGAGGCGGGTTCAACTGGTTGTGCCGGCGATTGGTCGGCATCGTTCATGTTGAACGACTCGTCCGCGAAAACGTCTTCGAGAACTTGGTCGGTGAAGTTGAATTCGGAGATCGGCTGAGCGGACTGGGCCACGTTGTTGGCGACCGGTTCGACCGATGGTGTGGCCGGATCCGATTCGGTTGCCGCGAATGCTTCGGAAGCCACGTCGGCGGGAGTCTTGGGATGATATTCCGCGGCGATTCGTTGCGGCGTCAGTCCACGATCCACCACTTCGTCCGGCAACGCGGGCAATGTGTCCAGTGACGCTTTCAAAATGCCGTCGATGCCGGCAGGTTGGCTGGTCGGTTTGGCTTTCTTGTAAGACATCGCCATCAGTCGGCGGATGGCTTCGCGTTGAACCTCAGGAGGGTGATTTTTCAACGCGTCCTGGATCATGCTGATGTCGACTCCCGCGTAAGTGTCCGGCGACGCGGGGGCCTGCTGGCTTGTTCGCTCGGTGGCTTGGTTGGCTTTGGGGGATCGCGTGGCATTTGCCATCGCCGGCGAGTCGCTGACGTAGCTGACTTGGCGAGTCGCGGCGCTGAGTGCTGTTGATGAGAGGTCGTCCGAACCTGGTAGAGGGGCGGCCGCTTGAGCGGGAGTGGACGTTGGGGTGCTGGAATTGGCCGCGGGTGCGGATCCCGTTTCTTTTCGAGTGATCGGGGTTTTCGCGGTCGCCAATCGTTGCGGAACTTCCTCGAGCAGCGTCTCCGGCGTCGCGTCTTCACCTGAGATGAATATGTCGCTCGGGCCCTGATTGGCGTGCTTTTCGAGACTGGACCGACCGTTGAGCGGCGAGAACAATCGCGAACGATGGCACCCGAGGCTGGTGAATCCGGTAGCCAGCAAAGCGACGGCCAATCCCGAACGTGTCAGCGAGGATGGTTGCGCAAACCATTCCGTGAACGAGAGCGGGAGGAGGAGACGTGGCGAGGACATGACGAACCTAGCATCGGAGGCGGGAGACAATCGACCGGCCAGACGCTACGAAATGAAAGCCCTCGGGAACAACGTCAATTTGATTGAACAATTCTTCATCGATTCGCCGAAAATCCCGTGAAACCTTGATTTCTCCCCCCAATCGAGCTTGTCCATTTGAGGCTTCCCGGTACGATTCAACGCAGATCGTTGATCGATTGTGGACGCACCCGACCCTCGCGTTGTTGCTAGCAAATGGTCAACCTCGGAGCCTGTGCCGATGGATGGGCATGATGGACGAGCCTTTCACGTGAACGTGTTTCCTTTGCTGCTCCCCTCAGGAGGGGATCGAATGAACAGTCGAGTGTTGTTGGTAGTTTGTGTCTTGTTGGGTTCGGCCATTGGTTCGTCTGCGAGAGCGGATTGGACCCAGACTGTATTCCCTGTGAAGACACATGACTTCGGGACCGTCGCGGTCGCGTCAAAAACGGAATTTCGCTTCCCCGTGGTCAACACGTTCACATCGGATCTGCATATCCGATCGGTGCGCGAAAGCTGTGGTTGCACCACCGCGATCATCGAAACCGCGACGATCGCACCTGGTCAGTCCGGATCGATCCTCGCTCGTTTCAATACACCCACCTTTCGGGGAAAAAAGGGCGCGACGTTGACCGTCGTGATCGACAAACCCTTCTACAGCGAAATCCAATTGCGAGTGGATGGATACATCCGCAGCGACATGGTCTTCCACCCCGGGGCAATCGAATTGGGAACGATCAACCAAGGCGAACCCAAAACGGGTGCGACCAAACTGTTTTACGCAGGTCGAAGCGACTGGCAGGTTCTTGACGTCCGATCGAATACACCTTGGTTGGTGCCATCGTTCAAGCAAACCGAACGTGGTGCTGGCAAAGCCAACTACGAGTTGTCGGTTGAAGTTCGCGAAGATGCTCCCGAAGGCTACTTCCAAGACGAAGTGATCATTCAAACGAACGATCGCAGCATGCCAAATGTGCCTCTGCGAGTCGTTGGCACGGTGGAATCCGCCCTGTCGATCGCTCCTCAATCCATCGCCGTTGGAACGATCAAGCAAGGCGACAGCGTTTCGCAACGTTTGGCTATCCGCGGTCGCAAACCTTTCGCGATTGAGTCGATCGATTGCGAAGGTTGGAAAGTGGACTTCTCGGCCAGCGAAGACGAGCGAATGATCCACATGGTCGACCTGACATTGACCGCCGACACCGCACGCGGAAATCAACGCGTTCCGATGGTGATTCGCACACGCGGTGAAAATGCCGTGACCGCGAAAGCAATCGTGACAGCGAATATCGCGGCTGAGCAAGTCGCTCAAGCCCAGTAAGACGCTGCGAACAAAACGAATGAAGCCGACGGTTGAGTGTTCGACCGCCGGCTTTTTTCATGCGCTGAACGAACGCGAGGTCGACTGATTGCCAGGTTGCAGCCGCAACCAAGTGATTGCCGTCTTGGAGTCGCAATGAATCAAGCACCGTCGCGAGCGGTGGCGATTGCGGAACAAAAGCTTGCCGCTGTCGACCTCTCGATGATCCCGACTGCCGAAGTGCCGCGGTCAGACCTTGAGGTCGACACCGGTTGCTGGCGTCATCCAAGATGCGGCCGGTGTCGCTTGGATGACTGGTGTGTCCGCACTGGTCTCACGAGGACGCGAGCCGTTGGTGTTGCCGCGATTGCGATAGCGTTCTCGATCCATGCCCGTGTTGCGGTCGGAATGGTCTTGGCCACCGAACGAGTTCTGGGTTTGGTCGAACTCGGACGCACCGTTTGGATCGGTGGTGATCTCGATCGATTCCAAACGCATGCCTTGCGACTCAAGTTGTGATCGCAGTTGCGGCAGGTGTTCCCGCAGCAGTTGGCTGGCGGCTTCGGATTCGGTCACCATTCGGCCGCGAAGGTTGTTCTCTTGGATGTGAACTTCCAATTGAACGGACCCCAATTCCACTGGCGACAGACGCATGCGGATGTGGCCGCCGTTGGGCCCCAGGGTTTGAAATCCACGGCTGACTCGCTGGACCATTTTGGCTCGCGCGACGGCCGATGTTTGGTCCGT
The DNA here is from genome assembly GCF_002727185.1 of Rhodopirellula bahusiensis. NCBI lineage: Bacteria > Pseudomonadati > Planctomycetota > Planctomycetia > Pirellulales > Pirellulaceae > Rhodopirellula > Rhodopirellula bahusiensis. The sequence continues at coordinate 156,114 of NZ_NIZW01000017.1, read as the reverse complement.
GCCCGACGCTTGCAGGCCAGCTTTGACTTTGCTTTCCGCCTTCTCCGCCGCTGGGGTCGAGGTGTTGATCGGATTCGTTGGATCGTTGTTGTTCGCCGTCGTCGATGCCGCGGAACTGGTTGATCCAACTGCGGTCGTTCCACTGGATGCGGATCGTGACGCGGATGTTGCAGCCGCGGTCGTCGCACTCACCGCTGCCACCGCGGCGGTGGGCGTGGATGTCTTTGAGGCGGCTTGCTCGGCCAGTTGGTTCAGCTGTGCTTCGTCGACATCTGCCTCAGCACCCGAAGCGGCCAGCGACGGATCAATTTCGATTCCGTTTTCACCGGAACTGGCATTCGTGGAAGCCGCGGCACCACCCTGCACATAGCCATTGTCTTCGCGAGAATAGCGACGACGTTCGGTGCGTCGTGAATCTTGCGATGGTTGATCGTTCGACTGTTGCTCGAAAGAGCCCTCTTCCGTCTCGGTCGTTCCGGACTCCTTGGCCGAGGTTTCTTCGAGCCTGTCGGTCTGATCCGTCTTCAGCGTTGTTTCTTCTGCCGAAGCATCCGCCGTTTGTTCGTCCGAACGTCGTTCCGAATTGCTGTTCACCGAGACCGAAACTTCTTCGGAAACGATGCCCTCCGTGTCGACGTCGACTTCTTCCTGTTGCTGTTCGCCATCGGGGAGGACCAGCGTTTCCTCTCCGTCAGCCGTTTGTTCGGCGTTGACGGCGTCGCTGTCTTCGGATGACTCTGCCTTCTGCGTCCACGCCACGTCATCGGAGCGATCCGACGATTCGTTTTCTTCGTTGGACGTTGCGACGGCTTTCTCGGCAGATTCCGTGACCTGTGTTTCTTCCACCTGATGATTGGACGTGGTCACCGCTGCGGCGGCAGCGGCGTCATCTCGGGTTTCGAGGTCGTCGTCACTCGAGTCGTCGCGATCATCGGTTTCGGTGGTCAGCGACTCATCCGTTGCCGGGGATGATTCTGAAGCAACTGCGGTTTCAGTTGTTGCGATCCTTGCGAAGATCTCGGCGAACGGATCGCCCAATCCCGATGTCGGTTCGCTCAGACCGTTGACGCGAGCGGTTGCAGAATTGCCCAACGCGGCGAACGCATTTTCCGCTCGCTTGTTGGTGCTCAATGTCGAGACCGAGGTCTCTGTCCTTGATTGGACTGGTTTTGTCGTCGTCATCGCGGTCCCCCCACCGTGATCATCGGGATCCTGGTGGGAATACCTTGACCTCAATCACCCACCGCGAGCTTCGTCGATGAGTCCGGTCGTCGGCATGCCCTCGCCGATTCGGCGTAGGATCTCGTAGAGCTTGTCCATTTCTTCCGGCGTCGCAAACTCTGCCAAGATATCTTTTCGTTTATCGATGGGCATGGCTTGAATGATACTGACAACGTCACCGATTTCTTCGTCATCGTACATGCGCAAAAGCTGCTCTTTTGCCTGTTCTGCCTCAAGTGCCTGGAGTGTGCGTTGGACTTCCTGCAGTCCTTCGTCTTGAGCTCCTTTGCGAATTTCTTCCAAACTGCGATCAAACGATGTTCGGCGTTCATCAAACCGTTCGCGTTGCAATTTCAATTCGGCCATTTGAAGAGCGATGTCGTTCGCGGCTTCTTTTTGGCTTCGCATTTTAATGTCGCTATCCAAACCGTCCCGTCTGCGAGCATCGAGGATCTCGTCGAAGTCAGGTTGTTCGCGATCTTCACCTTCCTGCATGATTTGCCGGAGTTGGTTGCCGGTGATATCGATTCCATTGAAGAGCGCGATGACCTTGGTCAACGTCGCAACGTTGAGCGTTCCTCGCGACGCGAAGTAGCCCAACAGAATTATCATTGTGAAACAGGTTGCGGTGCTGATCATCGCAACGGATCGCATCAAGAATCTCATCGTCGAGTCTCCTTGGATTGAGCTGCCATCGCACGTCGTCGCAACAGGAGGCGAGCGGAGGTCAGGTCATCGGCTTCGGCTTGTTCTTGTTTGGCTTCGAGTGACCGATGTTCGGCCAATTGGGTTTCACGCAATCGCTCGAGACGCTTCACTTCCGCTTCGGCGTTCACCAATCTCTCGCGGCGTTTCTCCAGTTCTTGGTTCAGTTGCCCGAGGGTTTGCTGAAGCGAAATTTGGTCGGCGTGCAGCTGAACGTCATAGCGTCCCTGGTGCAACATTTGGTCAACGGACACGCTGGCTTGTTGCAAGGTTTGGTTCTTCGCTGAACGAATCATTTCTCGTTGCGAGTCGATGTCTTGGATCTGCTCGTTGATCCGCTGAATGGCCTCGAGAGCCTTTCCCACCTCGGCGCCCGCCTCATCTCGCTCGCGACCTCGCAAGTCCATCAGAGAATCAAATCGGAAGCGGAACGGCGGCATACTGAATCAGGGAGTGGAGTTTCGAGGGAATGGATTGGGCGAAGCGTGATCGGCAATCAGGCTGGGTTGGGAGCGGGTGCTGCAGCTGGTGGTTGGTTCAGTTGAGCGAGCGCGGCGGACGCGGCTTGGTGCAGTTTCAGAACCCGTGCCTGGGATTCGGCGATGGGCGTGATGTCGGTCGCATCTTGTCGCAACAGATCATTGATCGGGTCTCGCATCGCGATGGCGGTGTCCACGCGAGGGTCGCTGCCGGCGCGATAGGCTCCGATGGAAATCAGGTCTTCGCTGGATTGGAACTGGACCATGTGCTCGCGAATTCCCAGGGTGGATTGATAGATCTCCGGAGTCACCAAATGGTTGGCGACCCGGCTGATGCTTTCTGGAATATCGATCGGCGGGTAGTGACCGCGGTGGGCGAGTTTCCGATTCAGGACGATGTGCCCGTCCAGCAAACCTCGGACGGTGTCAGAAATGGGTTCGTTGTTGTCATCGCCTTCGACCAAGACGGTGTAGAACGCTGTGATCGAACCTTTGGTGGTTCGGCCAGCACGTTCGACCAACTGCGGCAACATGTTGAAGACGCTGGGCGGATAGCCTCGGGTGGTCGGTGGTTCGCCGGCGGCCAGTCCGAGTTCTCGCTGCGCCATGGCAAAGCGTGTGACGCTGTCGACCAAAAGCAGCACGCGGTGCCCTTCGTCACGAAATTGCTCGGCGATCGCGGTCGCGGTCCAAGCCGCGGAAAGTCTTTGGGCGGCGGGTTTGTCGCTGGTCGCCACGACGACGACGCTGCGTTTCAGTCCCGCGGCACCGAGGGCCCGCTGCATGAATTCCTGAACTTCACGTCCTCGTTCGCCGACCATTGCGATCACGATTCGGTCGGCGGTCGTTCCACGTGTCAACATGCCGAGCAAGGTGCTTTTGCCAACACCCGAACCGGCGAAGATTCCCAGCCGTTGACCGACGCCACAAGTCAGCATCGCATCGATAGCTCGAACTCCGGTTTGAAGCGGCTCATCAATCGGTGGTCGATCCAGCGAATCGGGTGCGGACCGAGACGCGCTGACTCGAACGAGATCTTCGCTGAGTGGTTTGCCATCGATCGGACGCCCGAAGGCATCGATGACTCGTCCGCAGAGAGAATCGCCGACACGCAACGTGAGCGATCGCGAAACCAAGCGAACTCGGTCTCCGGCCGCGAGTGCTGAGATGGCTTCCATCGGTGCGAGGATGGGCCGCGTGTCATCAAAGCCGATGACTCGCGCGAGAGTTGGCTTGGCGTCCGGCGGCATCAATTCGCAAATTGCACCGAGGGGAGCGGTCATGCCTTGAACGGTCACCGCATCGCCAGTCACGGAAGCAACGCGTCCACGAATCTGCGAGAGGACCAACGAGCCGAGTGATTGGCGAATCGTCTCCGGATCAGGCAGACGCGGCGGATGGAGCTGAGGAACCGCGGGCAGGTTCATAGGATTTCCTCCCGCAGTCGTTCCAGCTGAGCTTGCAGTCCGGCGCGGATTTCACCGCCTTCTTGTCGCACGACCACTTCGCCGACGGGAAGTGTTTCATCGGGGATCACGCAAGACTCTTCTGGCAGATCGGGACTCGCCAACAGCTCATCAAACCGTTGACCAAGTTCCGCCAGCATGTCCGGGTGAACGGCCAAGACCAAGCGTCCCGCCGATCGTGTGCTGTGCAACGCTTCGCTGGCCCAACGGACCAAGAGGTGTTGTTGATGCGGGCTGTCGCTATATCCCGCCTCGGCGAGAGACGCTGGGACGGGCGATTCGTTCAGGTTGGCTCGCACCATCCGTTCGGTCGCCGCGATCGCGGTTTCGGTCAGCACTTCCGCGTACTGCTGCATCCACTGGTCGTACTGAGCGTGCATCTTCGTGCTGGCATTTTGCAATGCTTGAAGCTGCGACTTCGTTTTGGTTTCTGCGAGTTGTGTGATTTTCTTTTCGATGTCTTCGGACGCTTTTTTTACTCCGTCCTCATAGCCACGAGCTTCCGCGGCCTGCTTCATTTCAGCAGCTTGTTTCTCGGCTTCAGCCAAGATTTTCGCGACTTGCTCGCGAGCCTGGCGAAGTTCTTCCCGCCCTTTTTCTGCCAAGTCGTTGAGGTTGAATCCGGCCAAACCCGATATGCCGCCGGGCTGTTTGCCAACGATATCCGAGTCAGCCGCCTGCGCTCGATCGACTTGATCTGCGGGGACACGAGTGGAGACACCGGCACGAGTCGTCGGCTGTGCATCGGCGGGAGTCAGATTTGACAGATCAGGACGAGCTGCCGTATCAGCACCGCTCTTGGGATCGGCGTTGTGTTTGAGTATCGAAGCCATCGCTACGCCGCCATCGCTGTGGTGGATGGTTCCGCTGAAGCAATGAGGACCGCTTCTTTGGCTTCGTCAATTTCACGCAGTTCCATGGATCCGACGCTGGCAAGTTGAGATCGAACTTGGTTGGCTTGTTGTCGCGGCAGCATGCTGATCGCGGAGTCGGCCGTTTTGTTAGGCAGTCCACACAAGCACAACATGGCGGTGCGAGTGGGAACTCGTCCGAGTGCTTCACACAACAATCGTGGTTTCATCTTGATGAGTCGCTGATGAACATCGTCCGTTGAAAGGCCCGATGTAGCAGGCACGGTATTGGCAGACTGCGAGGCGTCGTTCGGTTCGTTGGATGTTTCGCCTGGGTGGTGGACTCGCAGCGTATGCGCGGATGGATTTGGATCAGCTTGATTGACCGCGGTGGGGCCGACCGGCGTTGTCGCAGGGTGTGCCGAAGGATTGGCGTCCAACGGCCGAGCCGAATGATTCGCGGTGTTCGGTGGTGCCGATTCCTGCGCGGGTGTCATCTCAGAAAGGATCGCTTTCAAGCGAGGCGACACGGCAGCGGCTTCCGTGGGAACGTGACGCGCCGCTTGTGCGGGATCCCAACCTTCGGAAGGAGCGTAGGCGTTGATCAGATCTTGAAGCGGATTGGCTCGCGAACGAGCGATCAAGGCTTCGGCTTTCGATCGGAAGGTGCTCGCCAAATCCTCGATCATCGAGTCGGGGAACTCTTGCAGTCGTCCGATTCGGCTGAGGATGTCTTGGCGTTCTCGCGGTGGGAATTGCGGCAGAATCGCCGCGGCTTTTCTCGGATCGATCGATGCCATCACGACCGCGATCGTTTGTGGGTGTTCGCTCTGCAACAAACCTCGGACGTCGTCGTTGGACAACGCGTCCATGAAGTCAAACGACTGGTTCGCTGATGGTGCCGGTGCCGCGTAGGTGCCTCCCGCCGAGTGGTTTTCGACCGGTGACCGAGTGGGTGCTTGGTTGTTCCGATCCGATGCGGTTCGGCTGAATACGATCTCGTCGACAGGATTGCCCGCATTTCCGCGGTTGGACCCAACTGGTTGGCTTTGCCGCATCGAGCCCGCGAAGGATTCCAGGGCTCGTTTGTGTTCCAGGGGATCGACTTCGTCGAGCGAGGCGACTTCGTATTGCAATCGTTGCTGTGATTCGACCGGCAATTCGCCCAATAATTTCGCGGCGACCGGTCGTGGTAAATTTTTTAGAACGATTGCCACACGTCGCAACGAAGCGGCGCGTCGTGCGTCATCGTCAGAGCGAGGAGAAGCGGCAGCCACGAGGACACCTGGAATTCGGGTGAAAAACGGGGGCAGAAAATACGCGAGCGACGGATGCGATCCTGCCCAGTTCGGTCATAGTGAAACACGGGCTCCCAAGTGAAGCCCGAATTGTCTCGATCCCCCCAGCCCGCTAAACTTGCACCCGTCGACCAACCCCGCCCATCGAATCGATTCGCATGGGACGCACGTTGCGGGTGTTGGCGGTGAACCAAACTCCATGTGGGTGGCATTCGTTGCCCAACGCTTCCTGTATTTCCTCCTGTCGTTCTGAGCAAACTCACATGTCAGCCATCACCGAGCAAATGCAGGGTGAAGTATTGATCGTTGGATTCACCGACAATGCCCTTCGCGACGCACAACGGATCGAGGTTGTGGGCCGCGAAATGCAAGAAATTGTGCCGCAGGCAATCCACAAAAAAATGTTGATCGACTTCTCCGGCCTGGCGTTCATGTCGTCGGCGATGATCAACAAACTGATCTTGCTGAACAAAAGCTGCAAAGCCCAAGGCGTCGCGCTGAAGTTCTGCAACGTGTCACCATTGGTGATGGAAGTCTTCCGCATCGTGAATCTGGGCAAATTGATCGACATCCAAGGCGATCAAGAGGTTGCCGTGGCCAGCTTTGACAAGAAGGGCTGGTTCGGCGGCAAGAAATGACCTCCGCCGACGATTCCACTCCAGGTTCGTTCTCGGCGCCGTCAGATTCCAAGCCGGAGCGGTCTGATTCGCAGTGGATGCGGATGCTCGAGGCCGAACGCCAATCGATCGCTGGCGATTTGCATGATGAGTTGCTGCCCTATCTTTTCGCCGCCGCAGGTTCACTCGCGTCGCTTCAGCGGCAACACCCCGAGCTGAAAACAAAGCTCGAACAGCCCGCGAAATGGATCGACCAAGCTCGCGAAATTGCTCGTCAAATCATGAGCGGGGCGGCGCTGCCCAACGATCTTTCGAATGGGCCGCTGGTGGCCGCGAAAGCGTTCTTGGACTCGGTGGTTCTGATCGCTGACGAGTCCCCATCATTGTCCGTCCAGTGGAAACATCTGGACGCCAGTGCCCAGTTCGCCTGGAATGAATCGCAGACAATCGCTGTCTACCGAATCGTTTGCGAAGCGGTCCGCAACGTCGTTCGACATGCAAAAGCCAGCGAGTTGATCGTGGCTTGGGATGCGAGTGAATCAGGCTGGACGGTTGCGATTCAAGACAACGGAAAAGGTTTGGACCTGCAATCCGTTTCAAAATCGTCGCACGGGATCACGCTGATGCGCGAGCGGGCTCGAGCCGCAGGATTGCAATTTCAGATCACCGGGACCGAGGGTTCCGGTACCCGAGTGATCGTGTCTCAATCGCCGTAGCTCGCTTCGCGTGATACGACCCGCATCCGATGGCGATCGACTGTTCTCAGCCGACTTTGCGGCGGGCGGAGACGGATTCGCTGAGGTCGCTGAAGAGTTGCTCGGTGGTTTCCCAACCGATGCAAGCGTCGGTGACGCTGAGACCTTGCACCAACGGTGAGGCACTGAGCTTTTGGTTGCCTTCAAGCAGGTTGCTCTCGATCATTACACCCATGATGCGCTGATCTCCATCGGATACCTGAGCACAAATGTCGCGACAAACATACGATTGACGCTTGAAGATCTTGCGACTGTTCGCGTGGCTGCAATCGATCATGATTCGCGGTGGCAGGTCGGCTTTTTCGAGCAAGCCCGATGCCATGTCGATGCTGGCGGCGTCGTAGTTGGTGTACTTGCCACCTCGCAAAATGATGTGGCAGTCTGGGTTGCCGGTTGTGGCGAAGATGGCCGAGGTGCCTTCTTTCGTGACCGACAAAAAGTGGTGTGGACGGCGGGCGGAGCAGATTGCATCCACCGCGATCTGAACGTTGCCGCTGGTTCCGTTTTTGAATCCGACCGGGCAAGACAGCCCCGACGCCAATTCGCGGTGACCCTGGCTCTCGGTCGTGCGAGCACCGATGGCTCCCCAGCCCACCAGATCGGCCACGTATTGAGGGCTGATCAGGTCCAGGAACTCGGTTCCGGTCGGCAAACCCATCGCGTTGATGTCGCTGAGCAGACGCCGTGCAGTTCGCAATCCGTGGTTGATTTCGAAGCTGTCATCCAGTTTCGGGTCGTTGATCAGACCCTTCCAACCCACGGTGGTGCGGGGTTTTTCGAAGTAGACCCGCATGACGATCAGAAGATCCTCGGCGTGCTTCTTCTGCTCCACAGCCAACTTTTCGGCGTACTGGCGGGCGGAGTCTGGATCATGGATCGAGCACGGTCCGACGACGACCAGCAAACGATCGTCCTTCTTTTGAAGCACGTTTTGAATCGCTGCACGCCCGTCAGCAACGGTTTGCGAGATTTCGTCGCTGGCCGGGATTTCCGACAACAAATCACTGGGTGACATCAGGTTTTTGATGGCGCCGATACGAAGATCATCGGTGCGGATCATGAGCTTGCAGTGGGTTCAAAAGGAATGTGTGGGGAAAACCTATCGTAGTTCAATTCGAAAAGATTGGAACGAGCCATCGATTCAGCGTCGGCGCCGTGAGCGGCGGTTCATTGTTTCTGTTCGGCGTCGGGCTGTTTCAAGGTCGCGTGCACGTGATCCACGACCAATTCGACGTCCGGGCCAGGTTGGTAGATCAACACACTGACCATCTTGATGCGGGTCATGTCCAGCTCGCGATCTTTCGGTCCGTTGATAATGGATTGACGAGGGAAAACAACGTGTTGAGGTTCGCCCGATCGGAGCGTCACGTAGTGTTTGGCGACGTCTTCGTGGTAGTCCTCATGGTCTTCGTCGATGACTTTGACGATCAATTCCCACGTTCGGTCGGGCTGTTCCGGCTGGACGAGGTCCGCGGGTGGCTGTTTGGAATTCAGCACGATATCGAGTTCCAGCGTTTCCACTTCGGACCAATCCGAAGCAACTTCCAGCAGCGTCATCGCGGGATGCGGGGCATCCTTGGGAGTCCATTTCAAAGCGAATTCGCCGTCGGTCACGTTGGACTTGGTGCGCCCTCGCCGGCCGCGATTGAAATGCCAGCGAGTGATTTCGATGGGGGTTTCAAAAGAGGCAATGCGAGGGAAGTCCGAATCGACTTTCAAACAGTCGCGAATGATTGTGAAGGGGCCCCACCATGTCAGTCCAATGAAGATTGCACCGAGCAGTTGCAGTGCGCGTCGTCCCACTGATGATTCCAATCCGCTGGCGGCAAACCATGCCGTCGCGGCTAGGATTCCGAGTCCGTTGGCGATCGCATCGTGAACCGAAGCGGACCGACCAATCATGCCTTGCAGCATCTCGACAAGGGTGCCCGCGACAAACAAGGTCGCCGCGATGAACGCCAGCCTGATTGCCCAGGCAGTCGTACCAAACGTTCGCGGCCGCATCGATTGCAACAAGACCAAAGTCAACAATGTCAGCCCCGCGAAAAGTGGGGCGTGAACCATGTTGCCGATCGATCCGGCCATGCGTCCTGAGAACGGAATGGGGACCAGTAATCCAACCAAAGCGACCAAGAAGCATCCAGGTAGCGCCAGCCAAATCAAGCGAGAAGATCGGCTTTGAGTCACGATGGTTGCCGGCTTTCGATCACTATCGTCGCAGGTTGAGCAGCTCGTCGATGAGCTGCTGCGTGGTCGTGATCACTCGGCTGTTGCCCCGGTACTGAGTGCTGGCGAGGACCAGTTCGACCAAGTCCTTGCCGATGTCCGTGTTGGATAATTCCAGGGCACCACCGATTACCGTGCCGATGCCGTTCTCGCCGGGTTGACCGATGACGGGCAAACCGGTGTTCACGCCTTCGGCGTAAAGGTTCAAACCACGAGCTTCCAAACCGGCGGGGTTGGCAAAACGTGCCAATTGAAGCTGGCCCAAGTCTCGCGAAATACCGTTGCTGAACACACCGCGAATGGTTCCGTCATCACCCACTGCGAAGCTGTTCAGAACCCCTGGTTCGCTACCGTCCTGCTGCGTCGCAGCAAGCGTGGCTTCTTCCGTTGCCAAACCGGAAACGAGCGAGAAGTCCATTTCAAATTGCAATGGCGAAACGCTGGGCACGCCTTGGCGGTTGATCGAGATCGTTTCTTCGGTCGCGGTCACGAAGTTGCCGTTTCCGTCGAACTGAATCAAGCCTGTACCGACCGTGATGTCCGTGCTGCCGGTCACCGAGTTGTCAGGACTGTCCGCATACCACCGATAGACCGTGGCTTGGTCGGTGCGGCTTTCCAGCGTCGCAGAAACGCGGACGTTGATTGGCACACCGAGCGAGTCATAAACCACGAAGTCACTCGAAGCACTTTGGCCAATCGCTTCTTGTTGCACGCCGAATGCCAAGTTGGGCGTGCTGATTTGGCCCAGTTCGTCAGTCAATCGGAAAGCAGACAGCTCGATGTCGACCGCGTTGGCTTCGCCGTTGTTGGAAACCAGTCGAATCTTTCCGTCTTGGATGTAAGCACCCGCCGTCAAATCGCCCGACTCGCCTTCGATGTTGTTTTCCGATCGAGGAATCGGGTTCGCGGCGTCGATCTGCAACGTTTGAATGCCGGAGGCGTCCGCGACGAAGTCCAGCAAGTCTTGCATCGTGCTGGTTGAAGTGATTTCCAGTTCCTTCGTGCCCAGGTTCGAACCGCCTTTTCGACCGGTGTAGCTCAACGTTCCTTCGCTGAAGATCTGTTCGTAGGTTAATCCATCACGGCGAAGCACATCGGTCAACAATGTGTTCGAGTTCACCGCGGGACCGTCCATGTCCAGCAACTGATTGCTGGGATCGGATAGATCAGAAATCTCTGCGTCCGTTTGCGCATCGGTGAAGGTTTCACCGGGAGCAACTTCACCGACCAAGTAGAAGTTGTTTTGGTCACCGGCAAGGTTTCGATAGATGCGAACCGAGTCATAGGCGGGGAACCCACCGCCGGATGGAGGCGTTGGAGGCGTTGGAAAATCGCTCAACGTGATGCGGCCATCGACAACGCTCTTGGGACCCAAGTACGAACTTGGACGACTTTCTGGGTCGCCCGCGCTGTAGTAAGTCACCATGTAGGTGTAGTTGCCCGTCAGCGTGTCTTCGTCGATCGCTGTTCCCGACAACGCCGTCGAGCCATCATCGTTGAACGTGCCGCCAGCAGTCGCCGAAGCGAGGAATTCAAACTCGGTTCCGTTGGGGCCGGTGCGATAGATGTTGACCGTTGGGAAGTCGCCGCCCAACGGGTCTTGTGGCAGGTTGCTCAGGTCCACATTGCCGTTGGTTCCGACTGTGAATGAACGTGCGGCGCTTGGCTTTGTTTCATTGCCGCTGGCGTCGACCAAAGCGAATTTGTACTGGTACGTTCCCGCCGTGAGCGAACCCGCGCCAACGGTGCCGGAGACGGTCGTGTGGTCGGCGATGGGCGACGTCTCAACGGAGATACCGCTGGCGTCTGGACGTGGGACCTGGCTGTCGCCCAGGTGAAGACTTTCGATCACTTGTCCCGCGGAGGCGACATCGCCTTCGGGGGTCAGTGTGCCTTCGAACGTAACATTCTCGGTCGCTTTGGCAACGGTTTTGGTTCCCAAGGGAACGGACAACGGGACCAGCGAATCGGTTTGCAAACGGAACTGTTCATCGATGCCGTAACCGAGCAGTCGTTGGCCGGTTGCGTTGACGAGTTCCGCGTCACTGTTGAGTTTGAAAATACCGTTTCGCGTGTACAGCTTTTCGCCGTCGGCAGCTTCGACCTGGAAAAATCCATCGCCCTGAATCGCGAGGTCACTGCTACTGCTGCTGATTTCAATCGTGCCCTGGTTGTGGTTGGCAGCGATTTCCGCGACCTGAACACCCAGACCGATTTGCCGGGGGTTGGTACCACCGTTGTTGGCCGAAGGACCGGCTCCGAGCGACAACGTTTGAAGGAACTGTGTTGCGAAGACCGCATCGGATGATTTGAAACCGACCGTTTGCGAGTTCGCCAGGTTGTTGCCGATCACATCGATCTGTGTTTCGGCAGCACTCAGTCCGGTCAGGGCAGTCGTCAGGGCTGATTGAAGTCCCATCGGCGAACATCTCCACGGTTTTCAGTAGGTCATACAACGCAAACTCAAACCTGTAGATCGGCCGAACTAATCGGCAAACTTTACTCAGTTTGAATTTGACGGATATTCTCTATCTCCATCGTCTTCTGACCCACGTGAACTTTGACCGAACGTGTCTGGTTATCGTCATTTGTTTCAACGGTGATCTTGTCGACCACACCCGTCGTGTTGGACTGATCGTCCGCCAATCCCGTTACGGTGCGCCCGATCAAACCGCTGGCGGTCACCAGTTGTTGGCTATTGGAAAGGTCGCTCAACGTGTTGGTCAGTTCGTCGGTCGCGCCGATTTCACGAATCTGTGCGATTTGCTGGACCATTTGGGCGTTGTCGACCGGGTCCAAAGGATCCTGGTTCTGCAATTCATTGATCAGCAATTGCAGAAAACTGTCGACGTCCAGCGAGTTGTACCCCTCGTTGGCGCTGTCGCTGATTTGGGAAGCCTGTTCGCTCGACGAGAAACTGGAGGCGGCGGAGGCACCGGTTATTTGACTAGCAGCGGACATATTCGCGTTTCCAAGATGGGAAGATCCGCTCACGCGAAAACAACGCGGCGGAGATCGTTTGCATAGCAATTTCGGGGATTCTGACGCGAGTCCATTTCTTTGGGGCTCGGCCATTTCTACCTATCGGCGAACGGAGTGCTTCACCTAAACTCGTCCGAACGCGACCAAGAATGATTCGAGGTCCGCCCCTTCGACGCTCAGCCACCGGAACGGAGTCCTTCGGCATGGAAGCCAAAAACATCCGCCAATTCGTATCTGCACGTCTCGATGTCCAGATGCCATTGGGCAACGTCTTGGTTTGTTTGGCAATGTTGGCTTGCTTGGCAACGCAAGCCGACGCGGCCAACTATCGAACCCGCAACTTCATCGTCGAAGCCCCTTCACAGCAGCTAGCAAAATCCGTTGGTGATGCCGCGGAAAAGTACCGCGACGACCTGGCGAGCTACTGGACCGGCCAACCTTTGCCTCCGTGGCCAACCCCCTGCCCCGTTCGCGTTGTGGCTGGCAATTTGCCTGCTCAAGGTGTGACCACATACAACCCGGCTCCCGTTCGCGACTTTCAAATGGAAGTCGTTGGAACTCCCGAACGCATCCTCGACAGCGTGTTGCCGCACGAAGTCACTCACACGGTTTTGGCGACCCACTTTGGTCGACCTTTGCCGCGTTGGGCCGACGAAGGTATCTGCACGACCGTCGAACATGATTCCGAAAAAGCCAAACACGAAGCCAAGCTGCGTGAGTTCCTCTCCACGCGTCGCGGCATCGCAATGAACCAGTTGTTCCTGTTGACCGAGTACCCTTCGGACGTGTTGCCGATGTACGCCCAAGGTTACTCCGTGTGCCGATTTTTGATCGAGCAACAAGGCCCCGAAACGTTCATTGATTTCTTGGGCGAATACATGCAGCGTGGATCGTGGACCCACAACGTTCAGAAACACTACGGCTACGATTCGCTGGCCGAGCTCCAGGAATTCTGGTTGGCTTGGGTCGAAGCCGGCAGCGGACCAGTCGCTCAGTTTGCCAAACGCACTCCTCGCGGCAGTCAACCTGGTTCGGCCGGAGGCGAAATCGCTTTGGCGAGTGCCACCGGACCAATGGACTCAGCGGCAACTTCGCGAGTCGCTCCCGCCACCGCGTTGGCAGCGGCCGGCACGATGCAACGTGGCCAACTGGCATCCGCCAACAATTCGTCGGCCGAATCGAATGGTTCGTCGTCGTCGTGGTATGTCCGCCAACTCAATCGCGAAGAAGATCGTTCGCCAGTGGAATCGATTCCCACCGGCAACAGCGCTCCGATCGCACGAGCCAACCCAAGCAATTTAAACGCTGATGCGTCGAAGCCTCGTTGGATGCCGCCATCGGTCAAATCCAGTGGTCGCTATTCGGTGTCGACTCCTCAAGGCGAAAGCAGCGGATCGTTTGGTGGCAACCGTTGGCGTTGATCCGTCGGCTGGAAACATGTTTCTCACGGGAAATTGATGACATCGACCGCGTCCAGCGAACCGTTTGTCTTTGCACCCAGTGGCTCCGCTGCGAATGGATCCGCTGGAATCGGTTCGTCCGCGCGCGGAACCTCGTCTTCCGGACCAGCTAATCAGTCGCCTCATTCGCTGGTCGACCAGGCGCGACACGAGATCACTCACATTGTTCGCGAGGTCGCTGCGGCTTCGCACGAACCGCGAAAGAAGGCCGACTACTTTCGGTTTCTGGCCGATCGCCTGCTGCGAGCGATGGCCGGTCACGGCGTGGTCATTTGGACTCGTCCCGTTGAAGAAGACTCAACGGTCAATGACTACGCGGTCGAGCATCGTCTCGGTCGAGTGACCGATCTTGCTTTGGTGGATGAAGCCGAACAGGTTCACCAGTGTCTGCTTGCTGAAGTTGCGACGGGAGGTGCTCCGGTCGTTGTGCCACCCACGCCGGGCGCGGACCAAGTCGACGTCCCCGCCAATCCTCTGCCCTACCCCGCGGCGATTGTTCCGATTCGGATTGATCCGTCGTCGGCAATCCCAGAAGGTTTGATCGAAGTCTTTTTGGATGAGGGAGGGACAGCGGCGAGCCAACGTGGTGCTCTTCGGTTCCTCGCTCAAATGTCGGATCTCGCCGGCGAATTCCTGCGCATACGCCGGCTGAAGAAACTCAGCCAATTGCTCGATGCGACGGGACGGGTCGACGAAGCCGTCCAATGTTTGCATCGAATGACGTCAACGCGAACCATCCAAGCAGCTTGGGTCGATTCCGCGGCAGAGCTATTGCGACTGCCGCGAGTTGCACTGTGCCGGGTTGATACGGCTCAGCCGCAAATCGTTGCGGTCAGTCACGTCGACCGCATCGATCGACACAGCGGATCCGCGAAAGCGATCTGCCGGGCGACAAAGCTTCGCCTCCAAACACAACACGGACTTTGGTTCGCTGATTGTCAAAACTCTTCGGCGCAGTCCGATTCGGACGAAACGCTCGTTGAAAACGCTGAATCGTCATCGAATGCATCTTCATCGCCCAACGAACCATCGTGGGTGGTTGCCTCGCATCCAGATTCGCAGTGGCGGCTTGTTGGATTTGCATCGAATGAAACGGAGTATCTGGCGGAAGAAATCTATTGGGGCACGCTGAATCGTTTGCTTGTCGGCGGAGCTTCGGCGTGGACCGCTGCACGCCGCATCGAATGCCTGCCAGCTGGGAAATGGTTCGCACGTCTGTTGGTGGAACCGGATTCGATGCCGACCGATGCCGTTCGATCGTCAAGCTTCGGCTCGAGTGGCAAAAACTCTCGGCTCGTGCGATCTCGCCTGCGGAAAGCGGTGACAGGATTCGCTGCGATGCTATCCATCGCTATTCTCATGTGTTTGCCAATGCCGAGTTTGGTGCCGGTCACGGGAGTCATCCGGCCGGTCGAGTTGGACACGTATCACGCCTCCAGTGATGCGGTCGTCGATTCGTTGCACGTTGATCACGGCCAATTGGTGAAGCGCGGTGACGTCTTGGCGACGCTTCTGTCCACTGATTTGCAAGAGCAAGAAACCAGTTTGCTGGGCCGTCAAGCCGTGCTGATGCGACAGCAAGAGCAGGTCAATCAAACATTGATGTCGCGGCCTTCCGCCCAATCCAATTCGGAACCGATTCACGACGGACGCGAAGTCGAAGAAGAAATCGAGTCGATCCAACGGCAGCTGACAATCATTCGCGAGTCCAAGGACCGGTTGATCCTCAGGGCTCTTCGCGATGGACGTGTCGACGCGTGGCGATTGCAGGAACGGTTGGCCAATCGGCCGTTGCGCCGTGGGGACGCGGTGTTGAACGTGATCGCCGAAGACACCGATTGGGTCGTTGATGCACGTGTGCCGCAAACCCGATTGCAAACCGTCGACGAGGCTCTGCAATCCGAGGCTTTAACCGCCGACGTCGGCACGGCTTGGTCCAGCGAAATGAATCTGTCCGCGACCGCGGAGCGTTTTGGTCCGATCGTCCCGGATCCCACCGATGGAACTCCGTCGGTGGTGATGCGATTGGGATTGGAACAACCGCCCACACTTGGTGATCAACCACTCGCTGAAATGCCCGCTCGAGTCACGCTTCATTGCGGGCACACTCCGGTGGGATGGTTCTTGGTCCAGGACGTGGTGCATTGGTGCCAGGTCCAATGGGGAGGCTATTTCTGATGCGACATGCCGTCAAAACAATCGTTTGCCTGATCGCTGGACTCTGTGCCTCGACACCAGTCCACGCTGCCGATCCGGTTGAACAAGGCCAGGTGAAAACCAACGTGGTCGAAGTTCGTGATGTCGTGGTTGATTTCCGTCAACAAGTCGACGTGCCGGCGCTGCAAAGCGGTGCGGTGGCGGAACTGAGCGTGCGCCCCAATCAATTTATTCGTCAAAAGGATGTGCTTGGACGATTGGATTCGCAGTCTTTGGTCATTCGACGTCGGGCCGCTTCGCTGCAGTATGAATCCGCCAAGCTGATCACCAGCGACGATCTCGAAATGCAATTCGCGGAGACTTCGCTCGCCGAAGCGGAGGCGGAATTGGAAGCCAGCAATGCGACCGATCAAAAGTTCAACGGTGCGGTCTCGTCGAATCAATTGCGGCGAATGCGATTGGCGGTGGAACGTGCTCGTTTGGAAGTCGCTCGAACGAAAAAGCAAATTCGCCAAGCCGAGATTGACACTCAGCTTGCTGCCGCCGATCTCGCGTTGATCGATGATGAGTTGGCTCAATTGAATTGCGTCAGCCCCATCGATGGCGTCGTTTTGACGGTGCATCGTGAGGCCGGTGAATGGATCGCGAAAGGCCAACCTTGGGTGACCGTTGCCTCCGCGGGTGAGTTGACGTTGCACGCGTTGGTGGATGCGGATGAGCTTTCGCCGGCGACCTGCGTTGGTCTGGATGTCAGCGTGCACTGGGGGAACGAAGCCGATGGGACCGCGAAGATGTTGGCGGGGAAAATCACTTCGGTGGATCCGACTCGCTTGCCCGGCAATCGCTTTCGTTTGCACGCCGAAGTTCAAAATCGAAGACAAACCCATGACGGTTCGGTGCCGCCGCGGACCGCGATTGTTCCGGGGTCGGGACACAGCGTCGACCAGCATTGGCAGTTGTTACCCGGTGCCCAAGTCACCATGCGTATCTATCGCTCTCGTGACGAAATGGCTTGGCGAATGGATCGCGAGCGATCTCGACCGTATGGCGGGAACGTGCGATGAATTCATCTCACGATGCATCGGCCCTCCGTCAGGACTTGCACGCCTTGCCGTTGCCCGATGGTCGCGGATTGGTCGTGGTCGATGACATCGGTGGACGCTTCGCTCGCACGACCAAACGCATTTGGCAAACGCTGCAGGGTTCGAAATCCCAAGAATCCGGTGCACCGTCGCCGTCCGATTCGATGTTCTGGCACCAAGCCAAAGCGGCCGGGTGGCTCAAACGAACTGATGTGGAAGCATCAACCGCTCGGTCTCGTTGGTGGCATTCACCACTGTCCTTTCGTATTCCGCTGGCGTCGATCGATCCGGTGGCCCGTCGTTTGGTCCCGATCAGCGGGCTGGTTTTTTCGCCGCTGGCGGTGGCCTTGTTCAGCATCGCTGGCTTGGTGTCGCTGCTGTTTTGGATGGTGCGCTGGCAGCAATGGGCGGGGTCAGTGCCTTCGCTGCAAACCTACTTGGCATCTCTGCAGCCACTGACGATCGCAGCCACATTTGTACTCACCAAGACCGCTCACGAACTCGGGCATGCCGTTCTTTGTCGGCGACTTGGTTCGCGCTGCGGTGTGATCGGTGTGTGGTGGTTGTGCTTCATGCCGTGTCCCTACGTCGACGTCACCGATGTGTGGCGACAACCCAACGCGGCACGACGCGGTGCGGTGATGGCGGCCGGGATTTGGGTGGAGTGGATCATCGCGATGGTGGCGTTGTGGGTTTGGTGGTTGGCACCTTCTCACGAAGTCCGCATGACGGCGATGAATGTCGTTCTGGTTTGCGGGGTCAGCACTGTTTTGTTCAACGCCAATCCGCTGATGCGATACGACGGCTATTTCATTCTGAGTGATCTGCTCGACTCACCAAACTTGCGAGAAGAAGCACGACGTGGTCTTCGGTCGCTCCTTGTCTCGCCAGTGAGACGTTGGCATCGATATGGCAAACGAGTTTGGTCGTTAGCCGGCTATCACATCGCGTCCAAGCTGTATCGAATATCAATCAGCATTGCGATCGCCACATTTATATTGCAGTGGGCAGTCGGGTGGGGATTGTGGCGAATCGCCATCGTCGTCGTTGCTTTCGCTGTCGTTCGCTACGCAATCGGTGGCATTCGAAATTTGTTCCGAATGATTCGGGGAAGTGGTACTTGGACGGGAGTCCCTGGCGGGCGACGCGTTGGGCTGGCGATCTGCTTTTGCATCGCGGTCGTGTCCATCTTGATGGTTCCCTTTCCCCGATATCGACACATCACGGGGACCGTTCGGGTTCGAGATGCCGTGTTGGTTTATTTGCCCCGAGGCGGAGTCATTCAATCGGTCCACGTTCGCGTTGGCGACCGAGTTGAGATGGGGCAACCGTTGGCGGAGGTCTCCGATCCGGCGTTGCAGTTGAAGCTCGAGAAAACACGGGGCCAACACTCGGTGATCCAAGAACGTGTGCATGCGATGCGATTGGCTTCGCTGCGGACAGGGATCTCCTCCAGAGACTGGCAAACCTTGGAAGCGGCGTCCGCATCGTTGTCATCGAGTCAGACGCAGTTGCAGAATCGGGTCGATGCTTTGAGTTTGTTCAGCCCGAAGTCGGGTTTGGTGCTAGCCTCATCAAACTCCGCAACGCCCGAATCCAGCCTTCGCGATTGGCGTATGGATGACCCGTTCACGCTCCGGCCGACCGTCGGGCAAACGACCGAAGACCGAATTCCATGGTGCCGGATCGCTTCCGATGCTCGGTTGGAAGTTGTCTTAGAAATCAACGCCTCGGATCGAGATCGCATTGCGAAAGATTCGCCGGTACGCCTGACGTCTTCGTCGATGCCTGGCAGAAAGGTTGAAACGACTGTTCGCGTTGTGTCGCCCATGGAATTGGCAAGTGAGGCCACCGCTTCTCCCAAGGTAGAAGAAGAATCGGCTTACGAAGCCGTGTGTGATTTTCCGATCGGGAACGCGTTGGAGCCCCATGAGGCCGGGTTGCGGGCGAATCCCTCGACCACTGATCGGGAACTCGACGTGTTGCTACGCTGGGACGGAGCCAGTTGCCAAGCGGTGCTTCGGTTGCCTCCGCAACCATTGTGGAAAGATGCAAAGCATTCCATCGAACGGTTGATGGGCATCTGAGCCTCTCGCCGTCCCGATTCCTTTGCCGTCTTCAACGTGTCTGATTCTTCCAATTCATCACCGGAGTTCGGGCCTTCGTGGCCGTCAGTTGACGAGAGGATGTCGCTTCCGATGTCGGATGGCGTTCACCCCTGTTTTTGGCCGGTCGAAGAATTGGAAAAACGCTGCCAATTGCGGACCCAATCTCGCAGCGGCCCGGGCGGGCAACATCGAAATCGAACCGCCTCGGGAGCGTTTCTGACATTTGATACGGGGGTCCCCGAGATCGGCGCGATCACGGCGGAGGCGACCGAGCAGCGACAGCAGGCTCGCAACCGATCGACGGCGCTCGTTCGAATGCGGTTTCTGCTGGCGGTCACGCTTCGATCACGCTCGCCGGCGGAACCTGGCGTGGATGTGAAAGCCGACAACTTTTCGGAAGTGGAACTGGAATTGCGTGCACGCTATCGCGGTTCACCGATGAAGCTCAATGACGAGAATGTCGCGAAACCGGCCGTGCTGACCTTGGTGCTCAACGACCTGTGGTACGCGGGCGGTCAGCCGAGTTTGATTTCCGCTCACTGGAAGACATCGACCAGCAAACTGGTGAACCTTGTCCGGTCGCATCCCCCGGCGTTTCGATTGGTTAATCAAGTCAGGCAGCATCACTCACGACCACCCTTGCGGTGAAACAACATGATCCCGATTCGCGATGACATTCCCAGCCGCACGACGCCGGTCGTCAACTACTTGGTGATCGGTTTGTGTGCGCTCGCTTTCTTGGCTCAGCAAACCTCTTCCGACCAAAGCCAAGGAATCGTCAGTGGATTCGCAATGGTTCCGTTGCGATTGACCGATCCTGATACGACGCCGGTTATGCAGCAACCCGTCGCCGTGCAAACGCCTCGTGGAGTGGAGGTGGTGGAAGTCCGTCAAGAGATCGGTCCTCCCGCCGTGCCAGCTTGGGCGACGCTGATCACTTGCATGTTTTTGCACGGTGGTTGGATGCATTTTCTGGGCAACATGTGGTTCTTGTATATCTTCGGTGACAACGTCGAGGACCGGCTGGGGCACTTTGGATACGCATTGCTATACATCGGAACGGGGGTTCTGGCTGGGCTCGCGCATTTGCTCAGCGACCCGAGCAGTCCCGTACCGACGCTCGGTGCCAGCGGAGCGATCGCGGGTGTGATGGGAGCGTACGCGTTCCTGTACCCGCACGCTCGAGTGTTGGCCGTTCTTCCATTGATGTTCGTGTTCCCGACCTTTGTTCTGCCGGGGCCTGTGTTCCTGGGAATCTGGTTCGTGATCCAGCTCGTCAACAGTCTCGGTTCACTGGCCGGGGGAGAAGCAGGCGGAGTCGCCTGGTGGGCACACGCGGGAGGTTTCGTCGCCGGGGCCGCCGCTGCATTGCTGATCGGCCGCTCACCGCTGGGACACGAAGCGATCAAAGAACGGCGGTTCTGAGTCCGCCAAGACTTTTTGGCCGGCGGCGAATTGGTGATGACCAGCATCACATGAATTGAAAGCTGAGAAAGCATCCGAGGGCGACGCCCACCACGACACGTTTGCGTTCCCTGGAGTATCATGCTCCGCCCATGAACACTCCTACCTCGTCCCCACCCACCTCAACTGACGACACCTCCCTCGGGCAAGCACCCGAGGCGGATCGAGCATCGCATCCCTTTGCGATGGCGGTGTGCTTGCGCGTCGTTGTCGTTGTGCAGTGTTTTGGCTTGGGAGCTCGCTATCTGTTTTCTTCGTTGGAAACTGAAAGCGATGTTTATGGATGGCTGTATTTCGATTGTGATTGGCCGGAATCAATCGCCCAGTCGATCGACAACATGGGTGCTTTGACGACTTTGTTCGCCGGCGGGATTTTGTGTCTGAATGGTTTGTTGTTGCAAAAATCGTCGAGCGATTCTTCTTGGACTCGTATCGCAGGTTGGATGGATCGGGCGGCAGCGGTTTGGATCGCGATTTGGATGCTGTTGATCGCTGCAGCTCACATGATGCGAGCAGCGGTCTTCGCGGAATTGTCGCTTTTTGAACATGCGGTCCGATACCACGCTCCGTTGGCGTTGGCTGTTTGCGGCGGAATGGGCGTTGCGGCGTGCGTTTCCTCAGCCCGGACCCGAATCGCGGTGATCCTATTGGCCGTCGCCGCCTCGCTCACCTTCGCGGCGCACGGGTACAAGGCCTACGAGTGTTATGCTCCTTTCATTGACCTGATTTTGTTGTCTGACATGCAGTGGACGGAGGCGGGAATCACTCAAGCGAACGCGGAGAAACTGTTGGTTGCGATCGGAATTGCTGATATCCTTGTCGCCTTGGTTTTGCTGGTTTTCCGCTCCCGATTCGCGACGTTTTACATGGTCGTTTGGGGTTTGGTGACCGCAGCGAGTAGAATGACCGCTCTCGGGTTGGAGGCTTGGCCCGAGACGCTGATCCGGATCGCAAACGGTGGTGTTCCACTTGTTATCTTGATCCACTGGACGGCGAAGCGAAAATAGCCTCGACTCCCGCCACCCCACCCCAACTCCCACCGCGTTTGCCATCCCACATGGCATCTGACGCACCCCACCCACCATCGAATTGACTCGCTGATGAGATCCAGGAAACGTACGCGCTCGCTGATTCTCGGCATTCTTTGTTGTCTGATGTTGGGCAGCGGCACCGCGCAAGCTGACGCTCCTTTGATAGGAACACAGCCGGCTCAGTGGCGAGTCGTTTGGACCGCGGACCCGGCGACCAGGGCCACCATTTCTTGGAGCACCAAGGAAGCGGGACGTTCGCACTCGGTTCGTTTTCGAATCAAAGGCAGTGGCGAGACTTTGGCCGAACAGTTGGCTGAGTCCGGACGCTACACCGGCGGCGAGTTCGAGTCGTACTATCACCATGCTCGTTTGACCGATCTGCAGCCCGGAACGGCTTATGAGGTGCAAATGGTCAGTGACGCGAATGAGTCACCGGTCTTCTACTTTGTGACCGCACCGGGGACCGACCGCGACTTCAGTATTTTGCACGGGGGAGATTCGCGGTCGGATCAAGACGCACGTCGACGAATCAACAAGATGATCGCGGCGTTGGTCGAGTCTTCATACGACAACGACGATTTGTCTGATGACATATTGGCACTCGCCCATGGTGGAGATTACATCGTCACCGGAAAGAAGATGGAGCTTTGGTCGATGTGGCTATCCGACCACGAGTTGACGACCGCTTCGGATGGCCGTTTGTTGCCAATCATTCCCGCTCGAGGCAATCACGACAAAGGCAAACCGTTCAACGAAGTGTTTGGTTTTCCTGAAGGTGATTTGAATTACTACGGACTCAATCTCAGTCCCCAGGTCCACTTCACGACTTTGAATTCAGAAACCAGCACGGCTGGCGATCAAGCACAATGGTTGAAGGCGGAACTCAAAGCGTCTCGCGATTCCAATCGTTGGTTGCTCACTCAGTACCATCGGCCGGTTTATCCAGCGGTCAAAACACCTGGGGCTGGTTTGGTGAGCTGGGTTCCGCTGTTTGAAAAATACAACGTGGACTTGGTCTGCGAAGCAGACGGTCACAACATCAAACGCACCGTGCCGATCCGTGATGGCAAATCGGATGAAACCGGTGTGGTCTACATCGGTGAGGGTGGTTTGGGTGTGCCGCAGCGAACTCCCAAAACCGACCGATGGTTTTTGGAGTCACCCGGCATGGCTGACCAGGGCCACCACGTGTTTGTCTTGAAATTCACCAAGGTAGCATTGCATGGGACTTGTCTGCTGCTGGACGGAACCATTCGCGACCAGTTCACACGCCCCGTTCGCAAGTAGCCAGACCCGTTCCTGGTTGACCAGATCGCCCTACCGAAACAGATCGCCTTTCCGTAACGAGTAGAATATGAGCATGTCCAAACCAAAGAATCCCGGTCGTCGTCGCTTTGTTCTTCGTTCTCTCGCCGGGTCGCTGGCGTTGCCTGGTTTGCCGTCTTTGATGGCAGACACGGTTGATCACAACTCACCGGTCCAGTCGACTCGCGGTGCGGGGACGGGTGCTCGTCGATTCGTTGCGGTTGGCAACTTGCTCGGCTTCCAACAAAAGCACTTTTTCCCGGAAACGCCCGGTCGCGAATTCGAAGAAACCACGCTGCTGAAACCATTGGCGGAGAACCGCGAACACATCAACGTCTATCGCGGATTGGATCACGGAATTCGTGGCGGGCACTTCGCGGTGCACACGTTTCTGTCGGGCGTGCTTCATCATGAATCGAAGAATCGTCGCGACGGCAACGTGACGATTGACCAATTCATTGCTGATGAGGTTGGCAAGCAAACTCGGTTTGCATCTTTGACGGTTGGATCGGAAGGAGGCATCCACGGTGGTTGCCAAATGTCATGGACCAAGTCGGGCGTCCGCGTCCCGCCAATCACTGGTCCAGCCGATTTGTTCGACCGTCTGTTTAAGACGGAATCGGAGAATCGGCGATCTCAAATGGTCAATGAGAATTCCCTGCAAGCATCGATCCTTGACTCGATCACCGAAGAGGCGAGTTCACTTTCCAAACGAGTCAATCAAGAAGACCGATCGAAGCTGGACGAGTATTTCAGCTCGATTCGCGAAGTTGAAAAGCAACTCGAAGTTCGCAAGCGTTGGGCGGATCAGCCGAAGCCGGATGCTCCGTTCGAGAAACCAGCGGACACCAATACAGTCGACGACCTGCCGATGTTGTACGAGTTGATTGCACTTGCGTTGCAGACGGACTCGACCAGGATCGCCACGTTGGAAATCGGCGGTAGTTTCTTGCCCCAGAATCTGGGGATCGACAAGTCCTATCACAGTCTTTCGCATCACGGTAATGATGAGGAAACGGTCGCTCATTTGATCACACTGGAAACCTATCAATTGGAACAGTTCGGAAAGTTCCTCTCGCGTTTGTCAGCGATTCAGGACGGCGAACAGACCTTGCTCGATTCGACCGCCGTGCTCTTCGGTAGTGGGATGGGCAACGGCAGTTCGCACACCAATACAGACTTGCCGATCGTTTTAGCCGGTGGTGGCTACGGGCGTGGTGAATTCAAAAAGGTCGGCTCCGGCAACCGCAACAAGATTCCTTTGTGCAATCTGTATGTTGATATTGCTCAGAAGATGGGTGTCCAAACGGAATCGTTTGGCACCAGCACCGGGAGCTTCTCATAACCGTGGGCCAGATACTTCCGAGTCGATCGTTTTTGTCAAACTTGCGTTTCGCGATCTTGGTCGTGCTGTGTCTGTTGCACTTGCCTGAATCCTTCGCGAATGAAACTGACTCGACGACAGACGTTGACGCTTCATCGGTGGTCGCGGACTTTCTAGGGAAGTATTGCCTGGAATGTCACGACAACGCATCGGCGGAGGGCGAGCGAGAATTCGAGTCGTTCAAGCTTCCGATCTCGTCCGAGCAGCAACTGATCGCGACGGATGAGATCATCGATCAGGTAACGCTGAAGACGATGCCACCGGAGGATTCCGAACAACCAACCGACGAGGAACGTTTGGCTTTGCTTCAAGAGTTGCGAAACAGCGTTGCCGAAGCTCGCGGTCAATTCGAAGGCTCCATTGGCCGTACCGTGATGCGTCGACTTTCCAACCGTGAATACGAGGTGACTTTGGCGGCGCTGTTTGGGCGTCGTGTCGACACGTTGGGATTGACCGCTGACTTTCCGAAGGAAAAGACGAGTCACCACATCGACACGATTGGTGAAAGCTTGGTGACGTCGGGATTCTTGCTGGACCAATATTTCCAAGCTGCCTCGCGATTGGTGGAAACGCGACTTGGCAAACCTTCAACGGAACCCAAGTCGTGGCACTTCACCGACAACTTTCAACAGTACGAAGAATTGTCGGGGGCACACCGAACTGTTTTCAATTTTGAATACTTGTGTTTGTACGAGCAACCCAACACCGACACACGACAAGGCGGCTACGGACACATCGAAGACTTCCTCGAGGGCGTCCCCGTGTCGGGACTTTATGACATCGAGGTGAACGCCCAAGCGATGCATCGGGACACACACTACGATCCCAAGATTTTCCGCATCGATTTCTCGGAACCGTTTCAAATCGCGGTGGTTCCCGGCGATGCCACGAAGGGGCACATTCATTACCCGCAGGCGATCGAGCCAATTCTGGCAACTGCCATCGTTCCTGACGAGCAGCCCGAATGGTTGTCGTTTCGCGTTTGGCTCGAAGCGGGACAAACACCTCGATTCATATTTCCGAACGGCCCGTACGAGTCACGGGCTTCTGTGATCGAAACCAATCGCCGGTACAAGGACGAGTTCAAGAATCCCAAAGTCGGTGTCAGCCGAACATCGCTTCTTCGCGAAGGGAAATTGCCGCACATTCGCATTGGTGAGATCAAGGTGCGTGGACCGGTGGAGGAGCCCAACGGCAGCGAAGAGGAGCGTGCCGTCTTTGGAAACGATGGGTTCCAGGAAGATCACGCTTTGGACCAGTTGTTCGCGTTTGGCCAACGTGCCTATCGCCGCACGCTCGAACAAGCGGACCGCGATCGGATCGAGTCGATCTACAAGAAACGGTTGTCGGAAGACGCGACCCCGCGACAAGCTGCACTCGATACGTTGAAGATGATTTTGTGCTCGCCGTCGTTTCTCTACCTCAGCGAGATCACGCCGGAAGACGAGACGTTGCTGCGGCCGTTCGACTTGGCATCGCGTCTTTCTTATGCCTTGTGGGCTGCACCGCCGGACGAAGAGCTCTTTGAGGAAGCCAAATCAGGCAGACTGACCGAGTCAGACGTTTTGAAGAAGCAAATCGAGCGAATGCTTCAATCAGATCGCTCCAACGAATTCGTGAACGGTTTTCTCGATAGTTGGCTGAACCTTCGTGACATTGGGAATCTGCCACCGCCGCGAAAGGCGGTACCCGCTTACTACGCAGAGAATCTTCCTGAGTCGATGAAGCAGGAGACGCGTTTGTTCTTTCGGCATCTGTTGGATGAGAACGGGCCGGTGACGGATCTGCTGGACGCGGACTATTCGTTCGTGGATAAGAAACTGGCGAAGCTCTACGGGTTGCCTGAGAAGGACACGATGCGTTTGGCCGATGGATTTCAACGTGTCAGCCTGGCTGAGAACCGCCAACGCGGCGGGGTGTTGGGCATGGCCGGTGTGTTGACCGTCAGTGCGAATGGTGTCGACACGTCGCCTGTGACTCGCGGTGTTTGGGTGCTCGAGAACATTCTCGGAACTCCGCCGCCTCCACCACCGGATGAGGTGCCGAGCATTGATGCCAATGTCAGTGGATCGACGACGATTCGGGAAAGGTTGTTAAAACACAGTCAAGACAAAACCTGTGCCGTGTGTCATCGCAGCATTGATCCGCTCGGGTATGCTCTGGAAACGTTTGACCCAATCGGGCGTTGGCGAGACAAATATCCCAAGGCAAAGGGGCAAGGCAAAGCGGCCAAGATCGATGCGACGGGCAAGTTCCCTTCCGGCGAAGAGTTCACGAATTTCGCAGACTTCAAACAGAAGTTACTGGAAAGCAGACAAAATCAGTTCACGCGAAGCTTGATCGAAAAGCTGCTGGCTTACTCAACGGGCCGTCACATGGAGCGTGCCGATCAATATGAGATCGACGACATTCTGGAACGCGTCCAAGCGGATGGTGGTGGGCTGCGGACGATGGTGACCGAGGTACTGACCAGCAATCTGTTCCGATCCCGCTGAGTTTTGTTTCAGCGGTGGTTTCGTTCATGTTCTATGCTTTTTTCTGCCGGTGCCATCCGTCAAAATGGACGCACTCAGACGCACGTGCCTTTCCTGTTCGGACGTCTTCCGCTCGACATCAACGGACTGTTGATTGAACGAGCCGTACCGCGTTCGCGGCGGTTGATCTGACGCCAATCAGGTCGAACGCCCGTCGGCTAACTGCTGTCATTCGGTATGCGACTAAATCAACCGCCCGCGGGCTAGTCGTTGAAAGTTCCAAACGCACCGCGATACGAACCGTGATTTGACTCTCGCCGCGATCTCCATCCCCCTGGATCGATCTTATGTTTCATCTAGAAATTTGCCGTCGGCTTCGATGGCCGTTGATGCTTCTGTTGATGTTCCCGGCAACCGCGTTGGCAATCGATCCCGTCCGTCCCGGCGATCAGATCGAGGTGAAGCACCTAGGAAAGTGGCTTCCGGGGGAAGTGCTGGAATATCAAAAAGGGCAAGCTCGCGTTCGATACAAGTTCATCCGGGAACGGGAAGGCGTCTTCAAACTGGCGGACATGCGGTTTCCCAACAATGAGGGGAACTGGATGATATGGAAGGATGCTTCGGGGAAGTTCCTGATCCCTGCGCGGTTGCTCGAGCGAACTCCCACGAAAGTCAAACTGCTGAAGGAAGACGGATCGACAGTGGAAGTGCCAATCGACAAATTGGCTTCCAACCTTCAACAGCAACTCGGTAAGATTGCGAAAGCTGAAAAGGAATTTGTTGATTCCGCATTGGTACGCGTTGGGGATCAAATCGAGCTGAAGAAATACAGGACTTGGTACCCCGCAACTGTCAAAGCTTTGTTACCCGATGGAGCAAAGGTGGAATATGAGTACGGCAGTGCCAAAGACAAATACGAAGCGGACGCCAAGTATGAAGACATGCGTTATCCCAATAACGAAGGACCATGGGCGGACTGGACCGATATATCGGGCAAGCACAAAGTCAAAGCACGTTACCTGACGCACGATGCAACGCATGTCTACTTGCTGCTTCAAGGCGACAAGCGAATCCGATTGGAACGATCCAAGTTGGCCGCTGAGATCGAAGAGCAATTGGCTCTGCGGGCGATCGTTGCACGGCGTCCTGACGAGGTGGAGTTTGACGTCTCCGGTGTGGACTTTGAAGATCTGCCGTCGTGGATTGGATTTGGGACCGACGCACCGGCGCCCGACAGCAGTCTAGCGAGCAGCCTGACATCGTATTCTCGACCGAGTCTGAGCAACGGTCACTTCCGCGTTCCGTTGGAAACGAGCGGCAAGATTGATGCCGCGATTTTGGTGGATGGATCCGATGGCTGGCTAGCAGTGGGGATTACGCCGGAGACGATCGACGCCAGCCATCCGGTTTCACTGGAATGGGTCAACCTCATCTCGCAGGATCGGTTGCCGGGGCCCAATTTCTTCGAAGGCGAAGTCATCATCGGCTACTCCGCTGCGCAAAGGAGACTGCTCACCGCTGAAGGATTGGATGTCCGCGGATCGGCCAGTCGTTTTTGCACGTATCGATTGGAGCCGGGATCCGATACCGCGAAGCCGGAATGGAAATGGTCGGTTCCCAAGGTCCGGTTTTATTCTTACCGAGACCAAATGAACGCTTCGTTTGTCGGTGAGGATCGAATTCTAATCGGCTATGGCGGCACACTCACGATGTGGAACATGGCAACCAAAACGGCGGAGTATGTGATTCCGTCGAAGGAATCGGAAATGCATTTCAGCCCCGATCGACGTCACTTTGTTACCAACCAGTTTTCACATGCAGTCGTCATCGAAACGGAATCGGGCAAACCGGCAGCCGATGTGAAAAGGCACTCCACTGCCCGCTTCACTCAAGACGGAAACCATCTTGCTGCGAGAGGTAGTTTCAGTGAATTGCTGTTGAATTTGCAAACGGGAGAGTCGCAAAAGATCACGGGCGGGTATCGATCTCGCTATGCAACCGGCAGCACGGATCCTTCGGTCATCGATCAGCGGTGGCTGTCGACGGGAACCCAATTGTTCGACTTGGAACGAGGTTGGCTGATCTGGACGGAAGGCTACCAAGATCTGGAACCAGTGACGCGGCACGTCATCGACGACAAAATTTTGGCGGTTGGTCAGCATCAGGGAGTCGACGGAATTGAGTTGGTCATCGGGGTCACCGATGCGGTCAATTCAACTGCTGTTCAGCGGATCTCAACCATCACGGAAGAGGAGTTGTATGTTTTGCGTCCCGGCGTGCGGGTAAGGATTGATTCAGCGGTCAGTGATCCGCGAATCCGCACTGGAATCGAGCGAGCGATCGCTGCCGCCGGATGGCAACAAGATCCCAGTGCGGAGATTGTGATCGAAGCATCGGCCCACCGTGGGAAAAGGGAAACGCGAACTTACAGCGAATCACGCTACGCTCGATTTGGCCGTTCCGGCGTCGGCATCGAAGCGCAGACTATCTCGGCGACACCGTGGATACAGTCCATCTCAGTGAAGCTGGGTCAGCAAAGGTTGTGGGGCACAGGGCGGGGCGGAATTCCCGGTTTCTTGTCCGTTCGCGAAGGCGAGTCGTTGCAAGCGGAAGTTCAAAAATGTGAGCGGGAAGACTATTCCCTGTTCCAAGACTTTGAGCTTCCCGACAAGGTCATGGCGGCAAAGTGGAACAACGGATTCGGCACAACGTCGCTCACACCGAACGGCTTCATCGACCAGCCCGTTCAGTAGGTAGTGCCCTTCCACCCGCTCACGAAAAACTGGCTAGCGGATCGGAATCCGCCATCGACATCTGTTGTGGGCGGATAGTCTTTTACGTGTCAGCTGCATGCACGCGTTCGCATCCGGGATGGGTTAGGATCAGCAATAGGCGGGACGATTTGATCCGATCATCCATCAAGGAAAACTCAGATGCGTTTGCGTATGTTCCTCGTCATCGGTTTGCTGTCAGCACCGTTGAGCCCCGTGTTTGTCTTCCCCGCTGCGACGTACGGGCAGGAAGCGACCGACGCTCCGGACACGCCTGCCGAAGAGGTCGCGGAAGTAGAGCCCGAAGTTTTGGCCGTGCCCGACGAAATTCTTCAGTTGCTGAAAGAAGGAAAGCCAGCGAAGGCAGCTGAGGTTCTTCAAACGGCGATGGAATCCGATGCTGTCGCGGAGGAGTTCAAGGCACTGCATCAAACGATCGCAATCGGGTTCGTTCGTGCCCGTCAATACGACAAGGCGATGGAACAATTTGGTGCTGCGGTTGAATTTGAATTGGCTCGGACGGATTCGCCCACAGACGCGCAGCGGCTCGCCAGTCTGATTCGACAAGTCAGTGTGTATGGTCTTCATGCCACGCAGCCTGATTTGGCTGCCGAGTGGGCCGACAATGCCATCGGCAAGGTGCGGGCATTGGAAGCCGAGCATCCGATTGAAACTCAAACGCCTCTCTCTCGACTGATCCAAGTTCGTGCATCGATGCTCGCTCGTGACGACGAAGACGCCGCGAGAGAAATGCTGGCAAAGCAGGTTGCGAAGTTGGAAGACATCAACGCGACCGAGGATCGGTCCGAGAAGACTTATGTGGAGTTGATCAATCTGCTTACCACTCAAGCTCGTCTGTTCAAGGATGACGATGGGCAAGACCGTGTCGCATCCGCTTTTGAGGAAGCGTTGGAAGCCTATCCTGAATCGACGGTCTTGATGGCGCAGTACGCAAGCAATGAGTACTCAGTGATCAGCGGTCTGGCGAGAGCCAATCCTGATGAGGCGATCGAGCGGATGGAAGCTGCGGTTGCAAAGTTGACGCCTTTCGAAGAGAACCGGGGCGTCGAGTTGACTCTCCGTCGAATCAAGTCCTTGGAAAGCCGCATCGAGTCGACTCGAAAACAATTGGAGATGATCGGTCAGCCAGCTCCCTCTTTGGATATTGATGGGTGGGCAAACGCCGATGGCATCAGCGTGGAAGACTTGGAAGGCAAAGTCGTTCTCTACGATTTCTGGGCGATTTGGTGTGGGCCCTGCATTGCGACGTTCCCCCATCTTCGCGAATTTCGGGAAGAGTTTGGTGAGCAAGGTTTTGAAGTGGTGGGCATCACTCGCTACTACGGCTACACGTGGGACGAAGAAAGCGGGAAGGCCGTGAATGGATCGGATGATCCAACGCCCGAAGAGGAACGCGAGGCAATTGCGAAGTTCTTGCAATCCAAGGACATGAAGCATCCAACCATCGTCACGCCCAAAGAAACCGAGTTGCAATCCAACTATGGCGTGACCGGGATTCCTCACGCTGTGTTGGTCGATCGCGAAGGCAATGTGCAGATGATCAAAGTCGGCAGCGGCCAAGCCAACGCGGACGCACTGCATGCGAAGATAAAAGAACTTTTGGAAGAAGCTTCCTGAGTGCGCAATACGACCGTTGAGTGATCGCGTTTGCCGCAATGGCCAACGCGGCACGCGGCGTGAGGATCAGCGTGGTGTCGGTTCGCTAAGCACGTGAGCAGGAGTCCTTGGGCTTTATCACGTAGCGGCGTCTCTCCGAGACGCTGTCATTTGCGAGTCTCAGAGAGACTCGCCTACGTGAGGTTCTACCCGATCATTCCTGCCGAACTGCTTAGAGCCGACACTGGGGTGATCGGGCAGCGTTCTTTGCAAGCGATAACCCAGCACGGCGAAAAGAGCCCATGCGATCAATGCGTGGCAAATGAAGGAAATGGTTCTCAGATTGGCAGTCTTCAGGTATCGCGAAAGAATAATGCTCTGCATTCGATCGGTGAGATCGGATGCGATTGGAAACCTCGCGCCAATATACCAATCGGCAAAGAATCGATAGGCGAACCATACTCCCCAAGTCAGCAATATCAGCGTCGCGCCGAGAGCCCATTCCCAGAAACGATTGCGCTGACCTGGACGCATTGTGAATGTGCCGACGCTGGCGATGGACAACGCGATCGCGACGGCGGAAGCCATGCGAACCAAGTCCTGAGATGATGCGGACCATTGCAACCAACGCAGGATGGCCGCGAAGCCGGCCGCCATCGCGGTCAGCGCCATCAAACGTTGAATCGTGACGGGGCGTGCGTTCTTTTCGGGGGCGATGTCTTCGTCAGCGGTTCTTGATTTCAGAGCAACATTTCGCCATCCCGAGATCAGCCACAAAGAACCGATTGCGATCAGCCACGCGATGGAGTCGCCCAAGAATTCAAAGACACGTCCTTCGTTCCAATCATCGTCCAGTCGCCAAAGCAACAGATCCCATGAATCGGGCCGGACATGCCAAAATCGTTGGATGGAACTCGCGACAAATGGAAACACGACGATGACAAAAAGGATCGTGAATAGTCGTGCGATGGTTCTGGCCACCGTTGCTCGGACCGGTGGACCATAGGCAAAGAAAATTGCTGTGACGCAGTACAAGACTGCGTTGGCCTGAGATGCCCACCACTGCAGCGAATCTGCGGTTTCGGGATGCATCATCCAGTGGACGCTGGACTTAGCCAATGGCAACGCGTTCAACGACAGAGCGACACCGGCCCAAGCAATCACCGCCCAGATCAGCGGGATCTTTGGCAACCAGGTTCTTGAGCTCATTTTGCGACGGTTGATTGTGGTCGTGACGTGTTCAGTTCATCCAGCAGTTGGAGAAGTGTTTCTCGGATTTTCGGTTCGGCATCGACCGATAGGTAACTCGATTTGGCCCGCCAGGTTTCGTAGCCGCCCAGTGCATGTTGCTCGGGCGTGGGCAGGTAACCGTTGTAGCCGTTGGCGAGTTCAATCGTGAACGTGGGTTTGAAGGGGCTGGATTTCTTAATCGCCAGTCCGGTTTCCACAAACGTTTCGCAGGGACTGCTGACGATGGCGAGTCCTCCGATCCGAATCGCTTGCAGCTTCACCTTCACGGTCGGCGGGTACTCGGCCAGATCCAATGTTTCGCCCGCGTAGATCAAGCGGCGATCATTCCTGGGGCCATCACCGGCGTCGGCGAGCAGTTGCTTGGCTCTTGCAACTTCTTCAGTATCTGGACGGCGAACGCCAAGTTCGATCTCGGTCTCACGCATCTCCAATGGCACCCAGTTTTCAAATTGGACGCGTTGGTAGGCAACCGCCGCGGAAGCCGCCACGTCGTTGGCCACCAATCGAATTTGCTCGAACGGGGGTTGGCTGGTTCGGCCTTCAAAAAAGTTGATGTTGTTGATGTCACCGCTCGTACCGTTGGTCATTGCCGCGACAAAAGGTGGCTTGCTCTGATTGGCCAGGATCATTTTTGTGAACTGGCGAGCGAACTCGCCGAAGTAATCCGCGGAGAGCGATTCGGGAGGAACACCACCGACGTAGTGCAGCGAGTAGTTTGCCCACATCGCAATCGGCCGACCATCGAGGGCTTGGACGGCAACGACGGGAACCTCCGGGTCGACCGGTCCGGCAGGTTGAAGCAGAGAGCGACTGTTTGCGCTCGGGTTCATCCGCACTCGATCCGTTCCTGAATCGAACGGGTCGTCAATTTCGACGCCGGGACGCAGAAACCATCTGCGATTGAAAACTTGGTTGGGATTGTTGCCCACCGCCCATCCGATTCGTGCTGGTTCCAATTGCGAATGGGCTTGGATGATCCCTTCCGCGATTCGCTCCACCAAAAATGGGATGTAGTCCTCTTCCACCAAACTTTGGAACGTGTGTCCGACCGAGACCGCAGTGTGAGTGTGTGTTGCTGAGCAAAGAATGTGATCGGTCGCGATACCGGTGGCTTCGGACGCGATTTGCTTGGCCGAGTCATAGATCTCTCTCGGAATCATGCAACTGTCGCACGTGACCAACGCGATGCTCGTTTGGCCGTTGTCGAGCACCAAGCAACGAGCATGCAGCGGATCGTGGGCTTGTTTCGCCACTCGGTGAGTCATGCTGCCCGAGGAGCTGACCGGGAATTTCTCAGGAGTGATGTCGATCGCGAACGCACCGGCGCGGAAAATTTTGTCGGTTTCCGCCGTCATCGCCAAGCCGGAAATGCACACCACCGAGGCGATCCAAACGGTGGTTGCCAAGATCGGTTTGGCAAAGCAAGACGCTTTTGCAAATCGGTGTTCCACGCAGATTCGTATCGATCGATTTGTTCGTCTGAACATCACGTCTCTCACTCTTCGAGTTGCGGTATGGCAGGTCCTGTGAGCTCACCACCGTGGGGAATCATGCGTGCAGCGGCGTTCAAGACTTGGGTGGTGACTGAGGCCAAGGTGACTTGGGGTTTGGTTTGGGTGGTTCCGGCGCGGGTGGTGCTGGCGTTGTTTGTTCGCTTGCTTCTGTTTCTGCTGGCGGCGATGTCTTGTTGGGTTTATCAGCCGGGCTGGGTTTTGGACCTTGGTACTGATAGTAAGTGCATTCGATTCGGCCATTGTAAAGCTTCCTGCGACGGTCTGCGGCACGCCCCATCGCATGCTCCAAATTGGAGTAGGCGGTCAAGATGTAACGCGACCAAGTCGGCAATCGCTCGAAGATGGCGGGCAACGATTCGTACAGTTCGTCGAGTTCCCAATCCTCAGGGCCATCGCCGCTTTGATCTTCGGCATCGAAACGTGAAGATTGGCCTGAACCAATCCGTTGGCCATAAGGCGGGTTGGCAATTACACAGCCAAACGTTTTCTTGCTGCTGATCTCGTGAACCGGCATGGCTTGGAAGTGAATGTCGTCTTGAACGCCGGCGCGAATCGCGTTGTCTCGGGCGGCGGTCAGGACGCGACCGTCGATGTCGCTGGCCAAAATTTTCTCTTCCAACGGCGGAAGACTTTGGCTAGCCGCGGTGGCACGTGAGTCCGACCAAAGTTCGGCTGAGAAATCAGGCCAAGCCTGGCAAGCAAATTCGCGTTCCAGCCCTGGGGCCATGTTGCGACCAATCCGGGCGGCTTCGATCGGGATCGTGCCGCTGCCGCAAAACGGATCAATCAAGGGGCGACCGTTTCGCCAGTAGCTCAGCAAAACCATTGCCGAGGCCAACGTTTCTTTCAAAGGAGCCGCGGAGATGTGCGTTCGGTATCCGCGGCGGTGAAGGCTGCGGCCCGTCGTGTCGATGGTCAGCGTCGCGACGTCCTTCACGATCGCCACGTCGACTTTGTAGAGTGGACCTGTTTCCGGCAGTTCGCTGGTTCTGTGATCACGCATCATCGCTTCGACGATGGCTTTCTTAACGCTGCGTTGGCATGCCGGAACGCTGGTCAACGTCGATTTGATCGAACGTCCGGTGACGGGAAAGGCAGCGTCCGCGGGAAGCAAGTTTCCCCACGGAATATCGCGAGTCGTGTCGAACAACGCATCGAAATCACCAGCGGGGAATTCAGCGACACGGATCAAAATTCGATCGGCTGTGCGGAGCCACAGATTGGCTCGGCAAATGGATTCGTGCGAGCCTTGGAAAGAGACCCGCCCGGAATCACTGATGCTGGCGTCGATGCCCAGTCCTTTGAGTTCCCGTTTGACGATGGCTTCCAATCCAAACGCACAGGGGACAATCAGATCAAAGGACGGTGAGGTGGATGCAATCGGTTCGCTTGGTTGGGTTTCCATCAGTGGTCAGACGTGGACGAAGGGTGGCTCAGGCTGGTTGTGTCGTCAAAGTAAATGCGCAGTTTCGCTGCATCGACACGGGACACCATAGCCGATTCATTCCGGATTTGGACTTGCCGGTTTGAAGGAAGTGGCTGGTTTCGTGGTTGGATCCCGACACGATCGTCGCCGATTGAGACGCGAGCATTTCAACAAACCCGAAGCCGGAGAGTTTGTGTCATCGTCGCGAAGCGTTCTCCTGCCGAGATGCGTTTGTGGGACTACGCGAATCGTTCTTCCTTTCCACCCTCGATACGATATGCTGCGGCTCGATCGGGCAGACGGCTGGTTCTGATCGAAACAAACATCTTAGCCGCGAACTCATCCCAGGTATCATGATGACCACCGAGGCGGCAACGATTCCAGCTGGGTCTGGAAAGACTGGACAGAGAAGTCCCAATGTCAATTTGCAGTCTCCAACTCAACCTGCATCTCCCGCTCCCACCGTCAAGGCTTCGCAGGAGCATTCCTACAGCGATCCAACCAAGCGTTCGATCCGTTGGGATTACACGATCTTTTTCGTGACCCTGCACTTGTTGACGCTGTTGGTTTTGATGCCCTATTTCTTTTCTTGGGTCGGGGTTGCTGCGTTTGTCGTTGGTGTGGTTGTCTTCGGGCAAATGGCGATTCCAATCGGTTACCACCGCATGTTGTCGCACCGCAGTTTTCGATCGCCCAAGTGGTTCGAGCGAACGCTGGTGACGTTGGCCATGTGCACCGCCCAAGAAACGCCGGCGCACTGGGTGGCTTGGCATCGCATGCACCACAGTCATTCCGATCACGCGGAAGACCCACACTCGCCACGCATCAGCTTCATGTGGGCTCACGTGCGATGGTTGGTGCACGAAAGTCGGACACGCATGGCGACGTTTTCGATGTATGAAAAGTACGCGCGAGACATTCTGTCGGACCCTTATTACCGATGGATCGAAAAACTACCCAGCCCCGCGGGAATGTTCTATCTCGCACACGCGTTTGTGTACGCCTTGTTGGCCGTCGGGATTTCGATGCTCGTCTACGGCAACAACGCGGAGGCCTACCGGATGGCAGCCAGCGTGTTCGTGTGGGGCGTGATCGCACGAACCGTTTGGGTTTGGCACATCACGTGGTCGGTCAATTCGATCACCCATGTGTTCGGATACCGAAACTATCAAACGACCGACGATAGCCGAAACAACTGGTTTGTCAGCTTGCTCACCGCCGGAGAGGGCTGGCACAACAACCATCACGCGGATCCGGCCAGCGCATCGGTTCAACATCGCTGGTGGGAAATCGATCCCAATTACTACGTGATCCGATTGTTCGGGGCTCTCGGTTTGGCATCCCACATCATCCGCCCTCGCCACGTGCGAAAAAGCGGAGCTGAAAGCTAAGCCATTCTCGCGTTCAGTGCGAATGCGATTCGTAGTGTTGACGCAAGATGTCTTTGCCGTAGTCGTTGCCGTTGGGTGTTCGGACGACGGTGTGAATGTGATCACGCGTCGGTTTCGAAGTGTGAAACGGAGCGACGCGGCGTTGGTGGTCGAACTCGATCAAAATCACTGGGCTGTGGACGCGGTAGTAGTAAACGCTTTGGTCGGTCGTTCCGCCAATCCATGCAAAGTAGGTTTCGTCGAGATGCTTTTCGACTTCTGACATGCGAACCTTTGAGTGTCCTTCTCGCATGTTGCCGACGTACTCTTCGATCAATTGCAGCAACGCTTGTTTCTGAGAGTCATCGAGTTTTGATCCGATGAGACCTGCGTAGTCCAGTTTGACGTTGTCCTTGTAGGCTTCTGTCAGATTGTTGTTGCCATCTTTGCGATTCATGATGATCGCTTCTGAACGCTGGTCGCCGGTCAGCATCTGGATCAGATTCAGACCCTTGTCCTGTTCGTCTTGCATCACGATCGTTCCCGCGAATTTTCCTTGCTTGGCTTCGACGGGTTCTGATCCCATGAAGACAGGGCTCATCACGACTTGGTCACCCAAGACGAAGTAGTTGATGACGACGTGGTGCCCGTCGAGTTGCCATCCCCAGGGTTCAGTTTTGGAAGGCGTTCCCATCACCGTGATCCAGTACAACCACTCGTTGTATTCCTGAGGGCGTTTTGCAAGTTCACCGAGCGTCCCGTTCAGCTTCATGATGTCTTTGGTTTTCTTCAGCCCTTTGGCACTGAGGCTTTGCTGAAGCATTTCGAAGGCAAGCGTTCGTTGCGCTTCGGTCATCTCGTCGAAGCCGATTCCTTGGCGTTTGGGGCTGTGTCGGTTGTCCCATTTTCTCCATTCGGTGTCGTCGACCGGGAAGACGGTTCGCTCACGTTGCTGGTCGGTCAGTCCCGCGAGGAAAGCTTCTGCTGCGATGCGAACCGGTTCGGTGGAGACACCAGTGGACTCGATTTTGAACAAACCTTTCTGGGGGCCTTGCGAGGTGACGATGCCGACGAAAGGTTCGTCGACCGTGGGAGCCCCCCGTCGTCCGCCGGGGCGCTGAGCATGGAGGCTCGAAACAGCGTTTGAGCAGAAAATCAATGCGGTGGCGACTGCGACCCAACGGGGGAGATGTGACGGTCGATTCATGTTTTTCAGATGCGATGGAGGATTCAAGGTGACTGTGTCTCTGGATTTTATACTTCGCGTGAACATCGGAGGGCCAAACACTGTGTAACAACGCGATATGCGAATGCTTCGTGAATTGGGTTTCAATCGAGGTTATGATGAGGCTGCATTCGTCCCGTCGACAGTTCTGCAAACCATTCCTCGATCAAGAGAGGGTTTCGAAATGCGGTTGCTTCTCGTCCTGCTCAGTGTGTTGTCTCTTTTCTCAATTGGTCCGTTGAGTGGACGAACATGGAACGAATCTTTCACGGATGACCTGTCTGATCGAAGTGACGTTCAAGAGTTGGATGCATCACTGCTGGTAGCCGCCTCTCGTAGTGATCTGGACGAAGCTTCCAAGCAGCCATTGGAGATCACTCCGGATGATTTGCATCAGTTGAATACAGAGGGTTTCCGCAATGCGGAAGGTTTTGGTATTTCCCGTGGTGGTGCCCACATCTTGCTGAACGACGGATCAGTGCGATTCATCGAAGGCGAGATAGCCGCTGGAACGGTTTCCAGTGATCACCAAGCGGCAACCAACTATGGTTTGTGGGATTCTTTGGGGACACGTAGGAAGATTGACGAGCATCCTGAACTGTCGGAATTGTCCGAGGTACATTGGGTGTCAACCGACGCCCCTTCTTGGAAACTCGATTTCGTGCAGTTGGTGAGCTTGCAACAGTTCGATCCGCCGGTTGCCTATGACGAGAGCGAGCTTCCCAGAATGCATCAATTGCAGAGCGATCAGGTTCCAACCCGTTCGCTCACGGAATTCGAAGTTGATGCGATTGGACGATTGCGAGCGGGAGCAGAACTGATTGATAAGCAAACTGCGACTCAAATGTTTTTACTCGGTGCCATTCGAGCAAGCGGCGAGTGCATGGAATGTCACACCGCGGAATCCGGTGATTTGTTGGGAGCATTTTCTTATCGTTTGTCCCGGCGGTGAATCGTTTGACGAATTCATTTTCGTGACATGATTTGCAAACGCTCGCCGTTGATGTGGACCTGCTTCACTTTCAATGTCTTGCTCAACAAGACGATGTCGGCTTGTTTGCCAGCGGTGAGGCTGCCGATTTGTTGATCGATGCCGGTTCGTTCGGCCGGGGTCAGCGACGCCATGCGAACGGCGTCTTGCAGAGGAATGTTTCCGACCTTGTGCATCGTGCGGACCATGTGGTCCATTCCCATCACGGAACTGGCCAAGGATCCGGGCGACGCCCAGCCGACTTGGCCGTCGCTGGTGAACCAAGAACCGTCCGCTTCCGGTCCAAATCGATATTTCCCTGGAGGCATGTCGAGGGCTCGGTTGCAATCGGTGACCAAGCACAAACGCTCGCTGCCTTTCATTCGCCAAGCAAAGCTCAGTAGCTCGGGTGCCAGATGCATGCCGTCGGCGATGACCTCGGTGCTCATCTCGGGGTTGGCCAGAACGTATTCCAACATACTGCCTTGCATTGGTACGCCGAGTCGCTGGCGGACCGAGGACACGTTGCTCATCGCACACCAGAAGTGATCGACGTGTCGTATGCCATTTTTGAACGCGGCTTCCATCTCGTCCCAGCTGGAATTGGAATGACCACAGGTCACCAGGCAACCTCGTTTGTTCGCGTGTCGGTAAAACGCCGCTGCTCCGGGAAGTTCCGCTGCGCAGGTCGCGATGCCAACGATGCCGGATTCGAAGTAGCGGCGATATTCGGCCGCCTCGGGAGCCCGGCACACGGACTCGTCGTGACACCCCGTTTTGCCTTTCGCGAAGTAGGGGCCATAAAGATGCACGCCGGCGATCTTGCTGCCAGATTGGATGTTCCAAGTGTCACGGACTTCGCCGCACGCCGCCAGCATCGCGTGAATCTGGTCGTCTGTGCCGGTGCTGGTTGTGGGGAACATGGTCGTCGTTCCGTGGCGAGCATGGGACTGGCACACCGTTTGGACCGCGTCCGGGCTGCCATCCATCACGTCGGCACCACCGCCACCATGAATGTGAATGTCGACAAAGCCCGGGCAGATGTAGCCGCCTTTTGCATCAATGATTTTCGCGGAAGCAGGAACGCGAGAGCGTGCGGTTCCGACGTACGTGATTCGTTCGTCTCGGCAGACGATGACCGCATCGGGAAGCAAGCGGTCGGGCAAGATCGCAGTGCCGTTGAGATAGCAAAGATGGGACACAAATTGCAGTTGGGTTGGAGGACGGCCGGTGGGGACGAGAAGTATACCGCCAGTGAGATGTGCTCGAGGTAACCGATTGCGCTATCATGTTGGTCTGCATTTCCTTTTGATCGCTCCGTCCGAGACACAGCATGCGAACCTTGATTCACCGAAGTCTCCACGTCTTGCTGGCAACGGTTGTTGGTTGTTCTTGGACGCACGCCGATTGGCCTCAGTTTTTGGGTGAAAAACGTGATGGCTCGTCCAGCGAGACTGCGTTGCTCGACGCGTTTCCCGAAGAAGGCCCCGAGGTTGTTTGGCGAGTACCCGGTGGTGTGGGGATGTCAGCGGTCACGGTCGCGGATGGTTTGGCGATCACCACGTTCAATGACTCAGGCAAGCAGTTGCTCGTTGCTTTCGATGCCAAAACCGGCGAACGTGCTTGGCAAACCGGTTTGGCAGCGGAGTACAAGAACGGTCAAGGCGACGGGCCTCGCGCGACCGCGGCGGTTTCGGGTGGAGTCGTCTATGCGTTCACGGGCGACGGAGTCTTGTGCGCGGTTGATCAGAAGACGGGCGAGTTGATTTGGCGGACGGATGCATTGCAGGCGTGTCACGCTAGCGAATCGGAATACGGGATGTCGTCGTCTCCATTGGTGGTCGGAGATTCGGTCATCGTGCACGTGGGAGGCCGCGGCACGGCGGTGGCGGCGTTTGGAACCAGCGAGGGGCGACTGCAATGGTCAGCGGGAAGCGGACCGGCCGGATACTCGTCACCAACGCTGATAAACGTGGCAGGTAAACAACAGATTGTCAGTTTGACGGGCGACAAGGCGTTGGGAATTGACCCGAGCGACGGCGCGGTTCTGTGGACGTATGAGTTTGAAACACCCTACGCCTGCAATACAGCCAACCCGGTTTCGGTCGATGGCGACGTGTTCATTTCCGCTGGCGAGAACCATGGTTGCGTGTTCATTGACGTCGAAGAATCGGGCGGAAAGTTCGCGGCAAAGGAACACTGGGCCAGCGTTGATTCCAAAAGCGTGATGCGCAACGAATGGCAAACATCTGTGTTGGTCGATGGCTATCTCTACGGCTTTGACAACGTGGGAGCAGCCGGCCCAACCACGCACCTGACGTGCATTGATGCGGACACCGGCGAAACCGTTTGGCGGAAGACTCGGTTTGGTAAAGGCAATTTGGTTCTGGCGGATGGCAAGCTTTGGATCACCACGATGGACGGGGAACTCGTGCTCGTGAAAGTCTCGCCGGATGGATACGAAGAACTGGGGCGAGCCAAGCTGTTCGGGCGAACACGTCAATCACTTTCGATTGCCGATGGGTTGGGATACATCCGCGACAACCAAGAAGTCGTGTGCATCAAGCTGCGCTGAGCCATTAGAATGGGGACGAAATTGGGTGTCGTGCCACAACGCGACCGTCCAGGAAATCCTTCCGGCTACGCTCTCCCCACGCAAAGTCATGACCCACCGACGCAATTTTTTGTCCACCACATTGGCCGCTGGTGCGGCGTCTCTCGCGGCGCCCTATTTGATTTCTTCTGAGGCATTGGGAGCTGGCGATTCGGTCGCTCCATCGGAACGCATCACGCTGGGGGTGATCGGGATTGGACCTCGTTGCACGTACGACTTGAAAGCCATCTTGAAGCTCAAAGATGTGCGGTGTGTTGCCATCGCTGATGTTCAGCAGTCACGTCTTGATGCCGGAAAGAAATTGGTCGATGATCACTATGGAAATCAAGACTGCAAGCTCTACCAAGACTTTCGCGAGTTGCTGGCCCGAGATGACATCGATGCGGTGTTGATTGCGACGGGCGATCGTTGGCATGCGGCCGCGTCGATCTTGGCCGCCGAGGCTGGCAAGGACGTTTACAGCGAAAAGCCGTGTGGGATCACGATCCGTGATTGCCAGTTGCTCGATGAGACCTTCCAGCGAACGGGTCGAATCTTTCAGGCGGGCACTCAGCGACGCAGTGTGCCGAACTTCATCCAAGCCGTGCAGGTGGCTCAGTCAGGAAAGCTCGGGCCGCTCAAAGAGTTGCAGGCCACGGCTTACCTGCCGACTCTCGACAACACTTGGTTGCCGGCTCAGCCAACGCCAGACGAAGCCGTTTGCGATTGGAACATGTGGTTGGGGCCGGCTCCGTGGCGTCCATTCAACCAGAAGTACGTCGATGGTCGTTGGCGTGGTCAGTATGACTTTGACAGCGGTGCACGTTTGCTGGATTGGGGAGCTCATACGTTGGATCTTTGCCAATGGGCGGCGAGTGCCGACGACACGATGCCCGTGAAGTATGAGCCTTCGCAGACCGCGATCATGTGCACTTATGCCAACGGCGTTCAGTTAAAAGTGGACTTCTTGGAGGAGCCGTTTGGCGATCGAAGTCCGCGTTGGCTCACTCGTTTGGGGACTTGCCCGGTGCGGTTCATCGGTGAGGATGGATCGATTGAAACGGGCGATGAAGGTGAAATTGTGGCGTCTTCGCCTGCCTTGCAAAAAGAACTTTCCAGCGCGGAGCGTGTGCGTGGTTTGGACGTCACCGCCCACGCACGGAACTTCTTCGATTGCGTCAAGACTCGAGAGCAGGCGACTTGCAATTCAACTGTCATGCGTCGGTCGCACGTGGCTTGTCACGCCGCGGCGCTGGCTTGGATTTTGAATCGCACGCTCACGATTGATCCCCAAACGGAAGCGTTTGTGGACGACGATGAAGCGAACCGTTTGCGCAGCCGTGCGAAACGCGACTGGACTTAGAGCGTTCGTTTTCAGGCGAGCACGTCGTGGATGACGTGGCCGAAATCTCTTTCCAATCGTTGGCGACCGGGAACAACCAACTCGTGCGGGTTCAGGCCGAGTTGATGCAAGAGGGTGGCGTGGATGTCGGTCACATAGTGGCGATCTTCGACCGCGTGAAATCCAATTTCATCCGTGGCCCCGTGCGTCATTCCGCCCTTTACTCCGCCGCCGGCCATCCAAACGCTGAATCCGTAGGGATGATGGTCGCGACCGTTGGATGATTGGGCTCCGGGAGTTCGTCCGAACTCGGTTGCCCAAACGACCAAGGTTTCGTCCAGCAGTCCGCGTTGTTTCAAATCCTTGAGCAAGGCACCGATGGGCTGGTCGGTTTGTTTGCACAG
The DNA here is from genome assembly GCF_002727185.1 of Rhodopirellula bahusiensis. NCBI lineage: Bacteria > Pseudomonadati > Planctomycetota > Planctomycetia > Pirellulales > Pirellulaceae > Rhodopirellula > Rhodopirellula bahusiensis. Next base: position 112,566 of record NZ_NIZW01000017.1, on the reverse strand, counting down.
TTTGGTGTGTCCGGCCTTGAGCCCTTTGTGGTTGTCCCACTGCCCCGCCCCGCCGTTGCTGCCGTGGTAAACCTGGACGAACCGAACGCCTTGCTCGACCAATCGGCGGGCCGTCAGCATTTGTCGTCCGAAGACTTTGGTCTCAGGTTGGTCCAGTCCATAGTCTCGCTGAGTCTGTGCGGTTTCGTCTTGGAGTCGCACCACGTCGGGGACGGCGGTTTGCATTCGAAACGCCAATTCATACGAACGAACTCGGGCTCGTAACGCTTCGTCGGTTGGGAACTGTTCGGACGAAATTTGATTCAGTTGACGAAGCAGTTCAAACTCACCGGCCTGTTCTTCTTGATAGACGCCGCCGGGTGGTGCCGCGTAAGGCAGCGGGATGTCGGAATCGATGTCCAGCGGAATGCCATCGTATTGAGGCCCCAAGTAGTTTGCACGGTGACATTCACGACCGCCGCAGCAATCGGCGACGGGAGTTCCCATCACAACAAATTGGGGCAAGTTGTCGTTGAGTGAACCCAGGCCATAGGTCGCCCAGGAGCCGACGGTGGGAAAGAAGCCGTCGACGCGATGGCGGCCCGTGTGAAATTGCAATTGAGCGCCGTGGTTGCTGTCTTCGGTCCACATCGACCGGATCACGCAGAGATCGTCGGCACATTCTCCGACATGCGGGAACCAGTCGCTGATCTCAATTCCGCTTTCGCCTCGCGGTGCGAAGCCGACTTGCAAAGGATAGATTTCGTTGCGGATGAATCCGTTGTTGGGGTCAAACGCGACGACGCGTTCGTTGGCTAAGTAGGGAGACTCAAGGACTTTGGCGTACGGCGTTTCTTTGATTGTTTTACCGGCCAACTTGTTCAGTTGTGGTTTCGGATCAAAGGTTTCCATGTGGCTGGCGCCGCCGATCATGAACAACCAGATCACGCTCTTGGCTTTCGGAGCGATCTTCTTCAGTTCGCTTTCCGCGATCTCGTTGCCGTGGGCGGTCGAGTCACCTTGTAGAAGGCTGGACAACGCGACGCTACCAAATCCCAGACCCAGGTCTTGCAAGAAGCCACGGCGATGACGTTCGGAGAATGAGTCTGGGCGGTTGTTTCCAAATTGCATGCTCATCGCACCGTTACAAAATCGTTGTGGTTGAACAGGACGTGAACCAAGTTTTCACGTGCGCGAAGGTTCGCATCAGTCGCTGGCGGGACCGTGGTTTTGGCCGCACCGGGGGATGGGGAAAGCTTCTTGGAATCTGCCAGCAAGGTCGCTTGGTGAGTCAAGAAGGATTCGCAGGCGGAGCGTTCGCTGTCGCTGGGGGCGCGTCCGAGAATGGCGGTGTAGGCTTCCGTGACAAACGCGGGATCATCGCTGGCTTCGGCACTCAAACGCGCCGCAGAGGTGCGAGATTGATCGATCGCCAGCGGGCTGTTCGCGAGCGCGAGTGCTTGTTGCGGAACGATGCTTTCTGATCGGCGGTAGCAATCGGTCGGGTTGGCTGCATCGAAGACGACCAACATCGGCATTTGTTTCTCGTACGCATGGCGGAAGTAGACGCTGCGCCGTGGCGTGGTTTCGCCTTGTTTGAAATCAATGTCGGGGCCGCCCATGGATTGGTCGAGCGTCCCGGCGATGGCGAGCAGATTGTCGCGAACCAGTTCGGCTTCCAGACGACGCACGTTGGCTCGCCAGAAGAGCAGGTTGTCCGGATCCATTTCAGCGTTCTTCGCGAAAGTGCCTTCGGATTCCACCGTCGCGGATGAAGCAAGTTGATAGGTTCGTGATTGCAGGATCAAACGATGGATGTGCTTCATGCTCCAGTCGTTTTCGATCAGTTCCACGGCCAACCAATCCAGTAGTTTGTGATGGACCGGTTGAGGTGCACGCAGTCCAAAATCATCGACGCTGGGGACCAATGGCTGACCGAAGTAACGCGTCCAAATGTGGTTGACGGCGACTCGAGCGGTGAGCGGATTTTCCGGATTGGTGATCCAGTGAGCGAGTGCGGTGCGGCGTCCGCTGCTGGTTGATGGGTAGCTCTTGCCGACAGGGGTGAACTTCGCGTCGTTGGCGACCAACGCAACGGAAGAATCCACCAACTTCTTCTCGACCTCAGCCAGTTTCTTGGTGGCCGCATCGATGGCGGTTTTCTTTTTGGCTTTGTCTGTTTCTTTTGACTCCTTCGCTTTCGCAACCGCCTTTCGCTGCTTCAGCACTTCGAGAAGTGATCGTTGGAATAGCAGCGATCGTTCGGAGTTGGCGGCTTGAACGGCAAGGTCCTTCGCCGATGTTCGTTCCTCGGATGTTTCACTGTCGCTAGCCTCAACGCCGATGATTTTGGCTTTGGTTGCCGCCCAGCGTTGACGGATGAATTGCAGGTTCGCTTCGGCGACGGTGACTTGCTGGAGCGTGATTGCGTTTTGTTTGTCGTCCGATTCACGGAGTGCTTTTTGGGCCGACGTGAGTTGTTTCTCTGCGGAGGCGATGTCTTCCGCCTCGATGTAATTCCGCAGAAACGGTCTCGACGCTTCATACGACAGTGAGACTGGCTCGATCGCGAAAGGAGCTTGAACGATTTCAGGAACGGAAGGATCCAGCGGATGTTCTTTGTCAGGATTTTTTTCGTTGCCCTGCACGTACAAGTAAGTCGGAGCTTTGAGGTCCGCGTCATAGGCTCGCGGGAGACCGAGTTTCAGTGTGTCGGGTTCTCCCGGTAAACGTTCGGTGCGGACTCGGTGGGGTTGGAAAATCGCTCGAAAGGCGTAGTACTCTCGTTGCGAAATTGGATCGTATTTGTGGTCGTGGCAGCGTGCGCAGGCGATCGTCATTCCTAGGAAAGCTTTCGCGGTGTGTTCAACGGTTGCGTCCAGCCAAATGTCGCGATTGCTCGTATGAAAATTGCGAACCAAGAAACCGGTCGCTCGGAGCGTGTCGAGATCTTCGGGGGCGATCTCATCGCCCGCCAACATCTCATGGATCATTCTGTCGTAGCCTTTGTCGACATTCAGTGATTCGATGATCCAGTCTCGCCAATGCCAGATGTGTCGTTGGCTGCCACGGAGTTGATTCTTGTAGCCATCCCAATCGCTGTATCGCCAAACATCCATCCAGTGCCGTCCCCACTTTTCACCGTAAGCGGGATCGTCGAGCAAACGATCGATTCGCTGACGCCAAGCGTCGGTGGAAGGATCCGCTGCGAACTCGGCCTGATCCTCGCGAGTTGGGGACAACCCAGTCACATCCAAGTGAAGGCGACGCAAAGCCATGGAGGGATCGGCGGGGGGAACCGGAGCCAGTTGGCTCTGCCGCCACTGGTCGAACATCAGGACGTCGATGGGATTCGACGACCATGGTTCAGGGATGTCGGTTGCCAGTTCGGGGCGAGTGGGATTCTGGTAGGCCCAGTGTTCTGAGGGGGATTCAATGATCTCTTCGTTAGGCGGGCTTGGTGCACCGAGCTTGATCCACTGAGTCAGCAGTTCGATCTGTTGAGCCGACAGGGGTGTGCCTTCTCCTTCGGGCGGCATCCGTTCGTCCGGATCCGAAGTCGCGACTCGACGAATCAACTCGCTGTCAGCCGGTTGATCGAAATCCAGCAGCCCGTTTGGACTTTCGTCACCACGGATCAAGGACCCAGCGTCGAGTCGGAGCCCACCTTCTTGTTTGAGGACGCCGTGACAGGCACCGCATTTCTCTTGGAAGAGAGGTTTGATATCAGACTCATAGTCCACGGCAGCTCGCAAGTTCGAGCCAACGAGAACGATCGCCAGGACGGCAAGGATGGTTCGCGACATAGGTGGGACATCTGCTTCGCGGGAGGTGGGAGACCCACAGCGTAACCCCAAACGACCGGCACAGTCCAGCTTTTTGTTTACTCGGGCAATCCATTGCTGTATGAAGAGTGTGTTTGGAATCCGTTCTCTAAGTCAGAACGCTCTGCCCACACACAGCCACGGGAAGAGAAGGATTCGTTCCAACCCGCGGCTAGAAATCGGTCCAACGCATTGACGAATCCATATCAGCCCTCCAGCATCGATTCGTCAGAGGAATCTTTGGAAACCAACACGAACAATCATGTGTTCGCCGGGTGGTGGCTGGTCATCGCAGGATTGATTCTGTTTGTCGCCGTGAACGCAATGCTGGGAGCAAGCGGCCTCTCATCCATTGAATGGTCGCCATCGTTCATCGCTTTGCTCGGCATCCTTGTGTTGCTGCGGTTCCATTTCGCGAATGTGCTTGCAAGATTGATGGGATCCTTCACGATCGTTGCACTTGTGCTCGCGGTGATCTTGTTTCTTTCCGGAGTCAGCGGCGAGACTCAGACGGCGGAGTCAAATGAGTCCGTCGCAGATCCATCTTCATGGCAAGTCGCTTCGTGGTTCATCGCTCTTGCCGCGACATTCTTGCCACCATGGTGGTCGCTACAAAAACTGGTGGCAGCGAACCATCAGCCGCGGACTTGATTGCGGCCGGAATTCTTCGCGTTATAGAGCTGCTGGTCAGCAGCCTCGAGCAACTCTTTGGCTGTTTGAGGACGCTCGGGATCCGAAATGGAGACGCCGAAGCTGGCCGTGATTTCGAGTGGTCCAACGGAGGTTTGGAACGGTGTGTCGGCGATTGTCGATCGGCAGCGTTCGGCGATTTCCAACGCGTCCTCTCGTCCCGTCGCGGCGAGCAACAGACAGAATTCTTCACCGCCATAGCGAGCGAGAATATCGTCGGCACGGCAGAGTGATTGAATGCGTTGTCCGAAGGTCCGCAACACGTCGTCGCCGGCAAGGTGCCCATGGGTGTCGTTGACGGATTTGAAGTGATCGATATCTAGCATGACGACGCTCATTTCAAGCTTCGCACGAGTCGATCGTGAAATTTCTCGGTCCATGGATTCCATTAGGAAACGCTTGTTCATCGCACCGGTGAGCGCGTCTCGGGTCAAAGCGTTGTAGACCGTTTCGTGATACTGCGTTTCGATGCTGTCGGCCGACAAAAAGCGAAACAGAAAACTGCCGATGCGAACCGTGTCGCCACTTTCCAGGTTTCGATCGCATTGGATGGACGTTTCGTTGACCATCGTTCCGTTGGTGCTGCCGAGGTCGCGAATTTGATAGCCATCTTGCCCGCGAATCAGTTTGGCGTGCTGGCGAGAAACACTGTTGTCAAACAGAGGCAGGTCGCAGTCGGGGGAACGGCCGATTTCAAATTCATCTTGCTCCAAAAGCAACATGCCTTCGACAACATCCGGCGGATAGATTTGTACCAAACAGCATTCGTTGTTGGCATCGCAAGACGGGACAGTCGGTTGTTGTCGCAGTGTTGCCTCGGATACATCGAGACCGATTTGTGTGGCGTGAGCGGCGACTGTTGTCATCTGACTGGCTCTGTTCATTCAGGGGAAACGTGAATGGGTTGATCGGCGATCGCGTTCGCCGTTTTCATCGTCTGCTTGCAACCATGGGTCACGCTGCACTCCGTTGGACCGCAGTGGCACCGCATTCACTCCGCTTCGTCGAAATCTGTCTCAACGGCGATGGTGTTGTTGATTGTGCCGATCGGACTGTTCGTTCGGGTTGCTTCTTGAAGGCGTTTGAAATCCTGTTGGGTCTGATCCAATTGCAGAGCCTGAGCGGGATCCATCTCCGTCAGTTGCCAGACCCTTTCGAGCAATCCAAGTGACGATTTGAGATCAGTAATTGCCTCCGTTTGCATTCCTTGATGGGCTCGGCAGTTGCCACGCTGGTGCAACGCATGTGCGCAGGATTGCAAGAGATCAATGTGGTCCGGTGTTGAGTGGATCCATTCGCGAAGGTCGCCAATCAATTGCGACCAACTTTCGTCTGCGAGCGAATATCGTTCGGCCAGCATTCGTTGAACACAGAGATGTGTTTGAATGTTTTGTGAAAGCCGACGGTCTCCCACCGTGCCTCGACCGTTGGCAAGCCAGCGAGCGACTTGGATTGCGTTTTGGTAGGAGGACGCATCCTTCAAGTCCGGGTGGAGCGATGGATCAGCTTGGGTTTGGATCGCGAGTTCTAGCTGAGCGTACGTCTCCGCCGTTTTTGCTTTGGTCGAATCCAAATCGAACGCGTCAGCTTGTGCGGAAACGGGCTCGACCGAACTGATACGTTTGATCAACCAATGGCGGGCTTCTCGAAGACGCTGTGTTGGAACGGGAGCTGTCGATGGATCCTGGACAAGCAATCGCCCGATCAAGGAATGGATCCGTTCTAGTTCAAAATGGGTATCCAACGCGTCGTGAGGAGTTTTCGTGGAGACCGCTGTGACTCGCAGTTCCCTTGCGGGATCGAGTTGGTTATTCAACAGAGACTCTGCGGCTGCGTATGCGTGCCGTGCTTGCTCGGGGTGGTTGGTGAGGCGATGGAGGTCAGCCAATCGCAGTTGTGTCTTCACTCGTTGCAGCAACGCCAATCGGTCGGTTTGTCGCTGAGACTCTGGGAGGTCGAATTTTTCGAACTCGTAGGAAGCAAGGGTTGGTGTCGAGCCGTCGAGGCTTTGTGTAGCGATCCGGTCGTATTGATGGATCGCTCGGCCGAGAAGATCGGAACGGATTGCGGTCATGCCAGGATAGAACTGAAGCGAGCCGCTGAGTTCACCGAGCCAATTGTCGGTCGCATCGAGTGCCTCGCCCAGGTTCACGATTGCCTGATGGTGTGCGCGTTGAGCTTCGATGCGAGCCAAGCGTTCGGCGCGATGCGATCGATGGATGACAACGCCGAAGATGATCGACGCGATCAGCAACGTACTTGTAGCGAGGGTGACGGTGGCTGCCATTCCTTGATGATGGCGGCACCATCGCACGCTCTTTTCGACCATGCTTTCTTGATGGACCGAAACGGAGTCGCCGGAGATGAATCGTCGCACGTCGCCCGCCAACTCTTCGGCGTTGGCATACCGATCATGTTGCGATGATGACATCGCTTTGCGAACGATCGAGAGCAATGGTTTGGGGACCAATGGTTGATATGTTCGTAAGTCTGGGCAGGTCGGCCGGCGGACTTGATTGAGAATCTGGTCAACCGGTTGGCCTTGGTAGGGATTCCGGCCAGCGACAATGGTGTAGAGGATCACACCCAGCGAATACAGATCTGACGAGCGATCGATTCGCGAAATTTCGCCGCGAGCCTGTTCGGGTGACATGTAGGCGGGTGTGCCGACCACGGTTCCGTCGCGCTCGAAAAATGGTGAGACGTCGGCGGGTAGTTCTGAGGTCGATTGGACGTTTACGTGATCGGTTGGTTGTTCCACCGATTGTGCCAAGCCCCAATCAAGGACGACGGTTTCGCCGAAGTCACTGATCATCACGTTGGATGGTTTTAGGTCTCGGTGGATCACTCCACGTTGGTGAGCGTAGGCAACTGCATTGCAGATGTCGACGAATCGCTGCAACAACGGTTCGAGCGATTCGCCAAACTGGAATGGCGTTTTCCGTTCCGATACTTTTTGTTGGTGATGCTCTTGAATGAATTTGCTGAGTGTGACACCGTCGAGTAGCTTCATCACATAAAAGGCGTCACGCCGATCACCCAACTCGTGAACCGGGACGATTCCCGGATGCTGAAGTTGGCTTGTGACCTTGGCTTCGTGCAGAAATCGATTTCGTTCTTGCTGGGTGACATCGTCCGCATCGCAGAACCGTTTCACTGCGACTTCACGTTCCAGTTGTTTGTCGACTGCTTTTTCAACGACTCCCCATCCGCCGCGACCAACTTCTTCGACACTCTCGTAGCGGGGCGCAGGATTGTTAGTTGATTCTTCGTTCGGGTCGTGATCCGTTGCTATCCCATCTGATGTGGGCGGCAGATCGCTGGAACTGGATCCGATCGTCGGGTCTTGGTTTGGTGCAGAATCGAAGGCATTGCTTGAGCGACGACGTCGAGATCGCGGGTGGCTCTTTCGTGCGGGTGTTGCGTTTGAATTGCCCAAGCTGTTCCCCGAATCATCGCCTTGGCTGTTGGCGTCATCATTGCGGGTCGAATCTGGGGCGGACATGACAGGGTTGCTTGGCGATCTTGCGGTGAGATGTTGATTTGAGTCGAAATCAACGGATTTTCTGCTATGGCAACCGTAGGTCGCTCAATGTGATCTGACCTCGCCGCAGCGGAGCGAAAACGAATCGCCGAACCAACGCTCGAGTTAGGTCGTGCCGGTTGCTCCGATCGGAGGGGCAAAGTTCGGCTGGTGCAGTGCAAACGCGATCGACGTCTATCCGGGCTTTCCATGGGCCAGACAGGTGATTACGTTTCTCAAAAATTCCTTCTCGTTTTTGTTATCAATCATGCTCGCGAAAGAAGTTAAGTCCGGGACCGTTGTGGTTCACGATGGCAATCCTGTGATGATCGTTGGAATGTCGGTCCAGTCGCCGTCGGCTCGCGGTGCCGCGACGCTGTACAAATTTCGAGCGAGGAACGTGATGACTCGCAACAAAGTCGACATCACGATGAAGGGCACCGATGTCCTTCAGGAAGCCGATTTTTCGCGTCGAGATGTGCAGATGATGTACACCGACACGGAATTTCTGCATGTGATGGACAAAGAGGACTACCAGCAGTACGAGATCCCGCTGGAAGACGCGGAAGAGCAGATGCCCTACATCACCGAAGGCTTGGAAGGCATGCGGGCACTGATCTACAACGACGCATGCGTCGGGATCGAAGTGCCGGCGACGGTGGAGCTGAACATCGCCCAGTGTGACCCGGGTGTGAAGGGGAACTCCGCCACATCACGTACCAAACCTGCGACCATGGAGACGGGTTTGGTCGTTCAGGTTCCTGAGTACATCAAGGAAGACGAACGCTTGAAAATTGATTCGCGAACGGGCCAGTTTCTTTCGCGAGCGTAGTCGGCTCACGCGATTGGCCGTCATTGAGTGACTAGGACAAAGATCAAGATTCCTCGTCTGGCAATCCAACAACGGTTGGATCGGATTCGTTGAAGGAACCATTGGTGTTCTGGCTGGGATCTCGAAAGTCGCTGGGCTGATCGAGTGCATCGCGTTCTCGGTATTGCTCCGCCATTTGACGCGAATTCTGATCTTGAACTTCCAGGTAACTTTGAATGGCCTCGTCGCTTTCGTCCTCCACGATGTTGCTCGGAGCGAGATCTTCTTCCGGTTGAGGTTCCTGGCATCCGGCCAACAAGCACAACGCAACGGCGGCGCATTTCATCCACATCAGTCGCATATCGATTGCCTTTTTCACGCCGAGCGAATCGGCGTTCGATCTCGCGAAATTCGCGAAGAACTATTGAGAGAAGAAGTCTGAAAAGAGAAGAAAGGACATTTTGATCGTGTCCTGTTCAAACATCAAGTCTGCGTTCTGGAAGGATGCCGGCATGCGGTGTTGAGCAAAGCAGCATTTGGCGTTTTGCTCAGTAGGCCAACTCTCAAGGGTTGCCCTGCTGGGCTCGTTGAACGGCTCGTTGTTGTTCGAGGATGGCTCGTTCGAACGGTGAGACGCGGTCGCTGGGGCGGAACTGTTCTTGAAGTTGATCATCCGGGATGATGGGTGTGACGGAGCCTTGGTTCTGCATGGCTCGCGCAGACTGAAAGACATCGATCGTTTGATCAGCGAGCTCAGGACCCGGTGGCAAGAGGAAGCGACCGATGCCCTTGCCTTGCATGTTGATGTCCTCGATTCGATTGTTGCCGCGGGCGGTTCGGTCGATCGCGACGGATTGGATTCGCCATTCGTGAACGACGACTTCGTAGCGAGATTGCGGTGCGATCTGATGACGAACTTCTCGCGTGATCCACTGGCCATCAGGCGAGAGCACTTCGAAAGTTTCGACCCATTCGTGACCGGCGTCACGTCGCAGCTTCATGTCATGAGTTTCGGCCGGTGCCAAGCGAAACGTCTTCGACAAACCGGCTTGGCGAGAATCCGTCAGGGTGACGTTGACGTCTCGCTGGCTGCTGTTGGTGAACCTGATTTTCGCGGGCGGCAGGTCGGGCAACGCGACTCGCCGGGTATCAATCGGAACCGGGCCGGGATTCAGCGGGATGGGGCTGACCGGCAAGATTCCAAGCGGCGCGGGGCCGAGCGGAATGTGATTGACGCCCCAGCCGATCGCGGGCGGGGGAGCGAGCCAAGGCATGCCGAACCCGCCGCCATAGTATGTGACGCTTTGGTTCACGTACCCGCCCGCCCATGGTCCGAAGACGGGGCCGCCGATCGGTCCGATACCAACCGGATGCACCGATCGATACGAGGCTTGCGGGAACGGGTGGAAGTTGTCGAGGTCGGCGTAAAGGAAGTTGCCAAAACCGCTTCGTGGGAACTTCAGGACTCGGGCGAGCAGCGTGTTGTAGTAGCCGAGGAATTGACCGTCTGGTGTGTCGAAACGTCCGGCGCGGTCGTAGATCACTTGCCGGCCGTCACCGTGACGATAAATCAGCCGACCTCGTCGCAAAGAGATGCGTCCGGTCACGGCTCCGGTGGGTTCGACGAGGTCAAATTCTCCCGATGGACCGCCACGATAGCCAGGGGAGTGCCCCGGTCCGCCATGCCGACGATCCGCTCCGTTGTGGCGGTCGGGCCCGCGACGATCGTCGATGCGAAATGGAGGTTGGGCCAGGAGGCTGGAGGACGAGAGTCCCAATAACAAGCACGTCAGAATCGAGCAGCCGATTCGATGGCGGTGTGAACTCGAAACGCGTGCCCATCCGTTGAAGCATTGCATCGTTTTCCCCGCCGAATCAGAAAGCTGTGGTCAGAAACGCGGTTTCGTAGCCGCTGGCTTCATCGTACCAAGCCGACGGACCCCTGCGAGGCGGTAATTTTCGCGGGATCAGCCTTCGTTGGGGTGACCAATCGGATCCAAAACGCGACGGTAGACCTTCGCCACGCCGTGGGCCATCGTGTGGTCGCTAAAACATTGGTGGTGACGCGTCACGGCGGAATCGGACATGGATTGCCAATCATATTGTCCCGAGACCATCGCTTGGATTTGTTCCGCCAATGATTCCGCATCGCGGGGTTCGGCAAGGACACCTTCGACGCCGTGACGGATGGCTTCGGGGGTGCCTTCGACCGAGGTGGCAATGACGGGCGTTCCCGCCGCCATCGATTCCAAGACGACCATCGGCAGGCCTTCGCCATAAAGGCTTGGCAGCACCATGGCATCCAGACGAGCTAGTTCGCCGGGAACGTCTTGTGTGAATCCAACCCAATCGATCAGGTGCCCAATTCCAAGGTCGCTTATTTGTGAGTCGATCTGCTGGCGGTAGGCTTCTGTTTCAAACGGACCGATACAGCGAAGGGTGACTTCGGTACCGACGTTGTTCAGGATCGCCAAAGCATCCAAGACCACTTCCAGTCCCTTGCGGGATCGCATCAATGCGACCATGCCGATGGTCCAACGACCGCCGATGGTGGGTTTGGACTTACGGGGTGGGCGAATGGCAGGGACGCCGTTGTGAACCACCGTGACTTGCTCTGCCGGAAAACCTTGTTGGATGGTGTCTTCACGAAGACTGTTGGATACGGTGATCAAGTGCGAGCAATTCGCAAGCGACCTGCGTTCAGTCCAAGCGTTGATACGGTTCGCCCAAGCTCGTTCGCAATCCCGGCCGGCTGGACTGTGGACATGGTAGACCCACGGACGGCCGGTCCATTTGGAAACGACCGAAGCGAGCATCGCGGTGCGTGGCGTGTGAGCGTGAAGCATTTCGTACTCGCCCTCTGACATGACTCGTGCGAGTCGTTTGATGGCGGTCCAGTCCAAGCGGTGTCGCATGGGAACGCGATGGCATTGTCCCCAGTTTTCTACTGCGACGCCGGATTGATGTTCTTCTAGCATGTCAGCGAATCGTCCTGGTTTGACGCAGGCAAAATCAGCGGTGACGTGGAGATCGGGCAGGCAACGTCCCAGGTGAGATTGAACGCGTTCGGCACCTGAGAAGTGTTCGCCGTTGACGACATGCAACACCCGGATTTCGCGAGTCACATTCAGAGCCGACGGATGGCGAGCGGCGGAAAACGACAATCGACCGTCGACGTCGGCCGATGCATCACCTGAGGGGGAAACAACGGGCGAGACGGGAGCGTTCGCGACAGTGGGGAAATCAGAAGGGGTGGTCGATTGCATGATGGGGCGTGCAGGTGTGTCTGACGTGAAGGCCGTGCCGGCGAAACCAGAAGAGGGCGGCGAAAGTTCGGAAGGCGAGCGCCGTCTTCCTACGTGCGAAAGGGCCTGGCGGGAGAGATGAGTCATCTGAAGTTTGGGTCAAAGAACTCCCCCGTGTGTCGACCTGTTGTGCGGGTTCCTCCGCATTGCAGGGGACTTCGACGGTCGTGCGTGTTGTGACGATTGAGTGAGCAGGACCCTGGGGGAAACAACCGAAGTCCGCTAAGTTCTGTGCTTCAAAATTTTGTCTTTCCCCGTGCTCCCCACGCCAACTCAGTCCCCGTTAGATCTATGAATTCCTCCATCGTTTTGTTGCCCGGTGACGGGATCGGACCTGAAATCGTCGAACAAGCCCGTTTGGTCCTCATCCAGGTCGCTGAACGCTTCGGCCACACGTTTGATTTCAGCTCGCACCAGATCGGCGGCATCGCGATCGACGAAACCGGCGACCCGCTTCCCCAACCGACCATCGATGCGTGTCGAAACGCAGCCGCGATTCTTTTGGGAGCCGTGGGCGGACCCAAATGGGACGACCCCTCGGCCAAGACGCGCCCGGAAGCCGGGTTGCTGAAGATCCGCAAAGAGTTGGGGCTGTTTGCAAATTTGCGGCCTATCAAATTGTTCGACGAGTTGGCCGACGCGTCTCCTTTGCGAGCGGACATCGTCAAAGGCACCGACATTTTGTTTTTCCGTGAATTGACCGGCGGGATCTACTTTGGCGAGTCCGGAACTTCGGGCAGCGGCGAAGAGGAGACTGCGTTCCAGTCGATGACGTACTCGGTTGGTGAAGTCAAACGAATCGTTCGCATGGCAGCTCAGGCGGCTCGCGGTCGTTCGAACCGACTGACCAGCGTCGACAAGGCCAACGTTTTGGAACCAAGTCGATTGTGGCGACGCGTGGCGGCCGAAGTGATGGCCAACGAATTTCCCGACGTGAAGTACGACGTCGTGTTGGTCGATTCGATGGCGATGCACCTGATCAATCGCCCCTCTGAATTTGACGTCGTCGTCACCGGCAATATGTTCGGCGACATCCTGACTGACGAAGCGTCGATGTTGCCCGGTTCGCTCGGCATGTTGCCCAGCGCGTCGCTCGGCGATGGAGGCCCAGGACTGTACGAACCAATTCATGGTTCAGCACCGGACATCGCCGGCAAGAGTGTTGCAAACCCGCTGGCGACGATCTTGGCAGCGGCCATGATGCTGCGTCACTCGTTGGGGCTGACCGACGAAGCAGAAGCGATCGAGAAGGCCGTTGCCGGAGTGATCACCGATGGACTCCGAACACCCGACCTGGCTCGTGGCGATCAGTCCAAGAGTGTCTCGACCGAAGAAATGGGCGCCGCCGTGGTTGCTAAACTGGCTTCCTAAGAATGACGCTCGGCTTTCTGCTGTATCCTGGCGACTTGCCTTCCCCGCTCGAGTGAGCGGGGAAGGCAGGCGGCGATTCGCAGCGAGCTGTCCGCCTGAACCGAAGCCGAGAGCCGTTTGCCAAGCAGGTTTCCCTCCAACCGAAGAACACCTTGCCAGATACTGATACCACCACTTTCATCTTGATCGCGGTCATTCTCGCGGCGCTGGGGATCGCGACTTTGGTTGCGTTTTTTCTCGGACGCAGCGATTCGATCGCGATGGACGCCGCGGTCGTCAAGCGATTTCGGGACAAGCTGCGCGTGTGGTGGACGATGGTGGCAATCTTTGTGATCGGTTCACTGATCCATCGGATCGGGTTGGTGGTGTTGTTTTCGATGGTGTCGTTTTGGGCGTTGCGGGAGTTCATCTCAATGACTCCGACTCGCCGCGGCGACCATCGAACGTTGTTTTGGATCTTCTTCATCTTCACGCCGCTGCAGTACATCCTGATCGGTTTGGGCGATGAGTTTTATCCGTTCTACAGCATCATGATTCCGGTCTACGCGAGCCTGTTCATTCCAGCTCGCGCCGCGATTGCGGGCGATGCCAAACGATTTTTGGAACGCTGTGCGAAGATCCAAGCGGGACTGCTCGTCTGTGTTTATTCGTTGTCCCACGCCCCGGCATTGTTGGATCTGCAACTGGTTCGAACCGGCGGCACACCTTGGACCGGCAGCAACGTCAACTTGTTGATGTTTTTCGTGCTGATTGCTCAACTGTCACTGACGCTCGAACGAGTTTGGAGCAAACTGGCCGGGCGTCATGTGATCGCTCCGGACATCAACGCATCGCGAACTTGGGAAGGCGTGCTGGGGTCGATGATGTCGACCGGCGTGATCGCGGCACTCCTTCGCTGGGCCACGCCATTTTTCTGGTGGGAGGCTTTGCTGATGGGCGTGATCGTGACCGCGATGGCAAGCATGGGCACGCTGACCATGAGCGCTATCAAGCGTGATCGTGGTGTGACCGACACGGGCACACTGGTTCAGGGGCACGCGGGGATTCTGGACCAGATCGATAATATCTGTTTCGCGGCGCCGATCTTCTATCACGTCACACGTTTCTTCTTCACCTAGTCTCGGTTCGCCGAGTTGTTTTTATCGAGCTCCTTCCGAGCGAGCCGGTCTACTTTCGATTGAGTCAAGGCATGCATCTCGTCATCAGTTCCAGCCTTCACCCCACGAGTCGCAGTCGAATTTTGGCTCGTTCGGTTGCCGAGCGCCTGCGTTCGCAACAACGAGAAGTCGAAGTGTTTGACTTGTCCCAGCGGACTTTGCCACCGTGCGACGGAGCGACCGCGTACGGCAACGAAGAGGTGATTGCGCTCGGCGAATTGATTCGTGCGGCGGAAGCAATCTACGTCGCGTCGCCGGTCTACAACTACGACGTCAACGCGGCGATCAAGAATGCGGTGGAGCTGACTGGGAAGGCATGGACCGGCAAGACGGTTTCGTTGTTGTTGGCTGCCGGTGGGCAAGGAAGCTACATGTCCGCGATGGGGCTGGCCAACAGTTTGATGCTGGACTTTCGCTGCGTGATCGTGCCACGATTTGTCTATGCAACTGGCGAATCGTTCGAAGGAGATTCGTTGGCGGACGAAGAGATCGGACGCCGGGTGGACACGTTGGTGGAAGAAACGCTGAAGCTCAGCGACGCGCTCAACGCTTGAGCAGAATTGCCTAGGAACGGTCGTCCATCGGCTCCGCCCAATGTTTGATGTCGATCTCGCGGAGCCGATGGGCGACAAAGCGGACCGACGAAAAGCGACTGATTAGCCGAACATCAATTCTTTGCTTGGCGATTGCCCGCCGTCGCGTTTGCGTCGGTAGATACCCAGTTTCTGCAGTGCTAGCAACGACACATAGGCCGGGTTCAAGTACAGATAACGACGCCACAAACGGCCCGGTTCTCGCGTCAGACGGAAGAACCATTCGAGGCCGTTCTTCTGCATCCAGGGTGGTGCCTGTTCCAGCATCCCGGCATGAAATGCGAATGCGGCACCGACCGCGATCAACGGCATTGAGAGGTGTTCCTTCATCTCGTAGGCAAAGATTTCTTGACGTGGGCATCCCAGGCCGACGAAGCACATTTCAGCGCCGCTGCTGCGAATCTCTTCGGCCAATTCTTCGCGCTCTTCAGGAGTGATTTGCCGAAAGGCGGAGGCTCGTTTGCCGACGATGCGAAGGCCTTCAAAGCGTTCGCAAAGTCGATCGGCGAACTGCTGCAGCATGTCCTCGGTCGCCCCGAACAAGAAAATTGGGACGTCGTCTTTGGCGGCTTGGGCACACAGACGCAGCGTCAGTTCCGGACCATAGACTCGATCGGACAAGGCGGGGCCGTCGAAGGATCCACGGTGCAAACGATTCAGCGCCCAGCGGACAGGTTGCCCATCCGGACAAACGAGATCGAATTGATTGAGCCGGTAATGGTGTTCGCGATCCAGCACACCAGTCATCACACCGTGAACCGCCAAGGCGGTGACCGCCATCGGCGAATGGTTTTTCGCTGCTGTGATGATGCGATCCACCGCGGACTCGTAGTCGATCGCGTTGACGCCAATGCCCAACACGTTGTGTTGTCCGTAGTCCAACATGGTTTCGTTCAAGTGGTTGCAGGTTGAGGGACGAAGCCGTCCGATGTCGCGAGCGTATGGGTTTGGTCCAGCATGGTCCGCACATCAAATTCACGAGCAAATTTTCCGAGAGCCCATCGCATGAACGAAAGCTTCTCGTCACGTTTCATTTTCATGCCGGGGAAGTAGGCCATGTCCGAATCGTCTTCACACCCGAGGAAGTCAGGCGGGTGAAGCAAGAGCGACGGCGAGGTTCCGGTCATGCGGCACAGGTTCAGCGACATCGAAAAATACATCTTCGCGACCATCACACTGAAGCTGGCCAAGAACGTGACGTAGCTGAAGTGAATCGGTGTCCGAAGGAACGGCAGTGTGGTGACGGGAATCTCCCGCAATGGACAAGTCTCGCCGTCCACTTCTTCGTGCCGCATGAAGGGCCGGTTGGGGTTTCGCATCGAGGCAAAACCACCGTACAGTTTCTTGGCCTTCTCTCGCTGTTCACCTTTCAGGTTTGTGCGAGCCAAAAAGACGGCACGAGCGATCGGTGCCATCGATGTTGGGAAGATAGATGCGTCGTAGCTGTAATGGCTTCGAATCAGCACTCGCAAGACTTCCGCCGGGCAACTGAATCCGGGGCCACGAAAACCGACGGGCCGGGTGCCGATGGTTGAGACGATGCGATCGTGCGTTGTCATGATCTCCGACTCGATTTCCCCATCACTCATCGAATGCATCCAGGGCAAATGATTGAGTGAATGATTCGCGGCTTCCCAGCTAGGAAGTTGGTCGAACGTCTTGATGGCTTCCACGTCCGAGTCGATATCCAAGTCTCGTCCGACCAAGAACACCGTCAACGGCAGGTTCAATTCGCCTAGCATCTCGACGATGCGCTGAGTTGCGATTGGAAAGTAGCTGGACGCGGACTCCCAGTCCTCGTGCCCAGCGGCGCGAAGGTAAGCCCATTTGTTATCCAGATCCATCGACAAACTGCCGATCAACGCTTGGCTCATGACGATGCGTTTCCGGTCGAGTCCGCATCGCGCCGGTTGAGTGCCGACCGGATGGCGTCGATCGCGCCCATCGCGGATCGTTGCGGCGTGTACTCTCGGATGTCGTGCTTGGCGTTTTCACGCATGGCTTTGATCGTTGACTCGTCGGTCGCCAGGTAACTTTTCAGTGCGCCGGAGAGATTCAGCGTCGAAGAAGTTGCTTCTGAGGCAAGTGGATCGTATTGCCAGCCATTGCGTCCGTTTCGGACCAGCGTCGTGACGGATTGTGCGTAGATGCTGCCGATGATCGGCATTCCAGCGTGCATGCCTTCATTGGTGACCAGCAGCCATTCGTCGGCCAGTGTCGGTGCAATGATCGCCCCGTGAGCTCGCATCAATTCGGGAAGCTCGGCTGCCGGACGGTTTCCCAACAAGTGGATTTTCAGCCGCGAATCGATGGGAGCGTTGTCGTCGGTGCTGCTACCGGAAGCGAGGGTTTCGAGTTCGCTGCGGCAAGGGCCATCGCCGACAAAGGTGATCTCGATCGCTTCGTTGTTGGCGGCGCAGAAGTCGCTGGCTTGGCGTACCAAAGGCAACACGCCTTTGCGTTGCGAGAGCTGGCCAATGCACAACAATTTTCGGCGGACATCGGACTCCGCCGGTCGCTGAGTTTCAGTCGCGGCGATCCGATCATCCGCAGCGTAGGGCAAGTGGAACAGTTGATCTTCGCGGGCACCGAGTGACAGCAATACTTCGCGACACGAAGGGCCGTTGTACGTGATCGCATCAGCGGAACGAATCAATCGGCGGCGAGCCCAGCTGCGAACACGACCGCGACCTTGTTCGGTGTGTTCGCTCATGAACGTCGCGAGAACCAATCGAGCGCCGGATCGACGGCAATACCGAGCCGCAGCCAGCGATCGGGCACCCAGTTCGTGCGAAATCACCACGTCGGGACGGATGCGTTTGAGTTGCTTCAGCGTGTCGTAGGGAACGTGCACGAACAGCGGATCATCGAAGCCAGCTTTTGCGTGTCGCCATCGACGCCGCAGCGTGACCGTCTTTTGAACTTCAACGTTCAGCCCGGACCAATCCAACTGGAAGTCGCGGTTGGGTTCGATGGGGGTGCTGAGCAGAATCTGAAAATCACGAATTCGCTTCGTGATCTCTTGGAGCACCCGGACTTGGTAGAGCGGGATGTAGTGAGTCAGGAAGACGGCTTTCGCGTCCAACATCAACCCATCGGTCGCCATGCTGCCTCGCGATTCGGTGACTGCAGAACCGTCGTGCGCCGCGGGGGCGTTCCCTGAGGAACCGACCAACGGGCAAGTTTGCGGTGAGTCGTCGGAATCAGAGTTCGTGGGCAAAACGGCGGACATGTTGGAAGTCTATTCGCCGCCACGCCCCATCACGGGCACAACGACAGTTTGAGCGATGAGTCGTAGATCTTGAAACAAACCCAGTTGGTCGATGTAACGAAGATCCATCCGCATCCAATCATCGAACGTCACAGCCTTGGCCTTGTTGACCTGCCACGTGCAAGTCAGTCCCGGGCGAACGTCGAGGCGTCGTCGATGCCAGCGCTCACAGGCTCGGCTCTCATGCCATGGTAGTGGGCGCGGGCCCACCAGAGACATGTCACCGCTCATTACATTAATCAGTTGTGGCAGTTCGTCCAAACAAGTCGCTCGCAAAAAGTGTCCAACTTTGGTCACTCGGGGGTCACGCGAGATCTTGAATGCGGGCCCGTCGCGGTGGCTGTCGGCACGCAATTCCGCCTGGAATTTTTCCGCGTCGACGATCATCGTCCGGAGTTTCAGGATGGTGAACGGGCGACCGTTTTGGCCTTCGCGAGTTTGTCGAAAGAACACCGGGCCACCATCGGTCAGCTTGATCGCCGCCATCGCAGCCAGGATTGCGGGCCCGGTCAGGACCAGGCCGATGCCGGAACCGATGACGTCGATTGCACGTTTTAGCGACCATCCCGATTGGCTGCCTTGTGGCTGCACACCAGCGAGCGTGATGTCATCGATTGACGACTGCACACGGTTGTGGGCCAATGTGGTGGGGTCGGCGGAAGCCGGTGATTCAGCGGTGGTGGATGCCAAGCGAACCCAGGCTTCTTCGGTGTCAGCGGGATCGTCCTTGCGGCGATCTCCCGCGCGGCGCTCGCCCGATGTGTTTTGATCGTTTTCGTGATCTTCGCCAAAGCCATTTGGGTCGTGGACCTGCAGTTTCAGCCGAACCTCGAGTCCAGCCGCGGACGTCAGTCGAGCCAAGCGGTCCAGCACAGCGCGGCCGCCCATCTCAGGTGTGTCGACCAGCAGAACGCCATAACGAAACGTTGCAAGGATTCCCTTCTCGTCCGTCACGCGAAGATTGCGGAGCAGCAAGTCGACGAGTTGGCGGTTCTGTTTGGTGGTGCTGCGGCGAGTCGATCCCGCCTTGGTCAATAGTTCGACGGTGAGCAAGCAGAAAGGGATCGATCGACGCGTGGCTCGCAACCGTTCGCGATTCAGCTCGCGTTCGAATTGGCGCGACGACAGCAGCAGCACGCGGCGGCGACCAAGCGAAGCTTCGTCCTTCCACCGCAGCAGGCTTTCGCGTCGGTCTTTCTTAAAAAATGAAAACAAGTTGTTGTTCCTAGGTGCGTTTTGGTGCCCCGTCGAGTCGTCCCTGAAAGGTTGCCTTGGTCACTGCGAATGCTTTCCTGCATCGCATCCAAATCAATCGCGACTAGCGAGGCATGGGAGCGTTGTACGTTCCCGATGTTTCGTTCATGGCTGCTGTGTCGCCTGTGGGCGCGCCGGCAGTCACCGTTTCGTTGGATCGAATGTCTTCTTGTTCGTGCATCACATCGTCCAGGTCCGAGTCCGTGTTGGTCGCAACATCGGCGGACTTCGTACGTCGACGAGATTTGGCCGCTTTGTTACGCGAAATCTCTGCGCGGGAACCGCCGGTGGAAGCGACTGGCGAATCTCGCAGGATCGCTTGGAGTAGTCCGAGGCTCAGGCCGAGCAGTAAACCAACGACCGACAGCAAGCCTCGCATCGGACCTGACTTCTTCAGGTTCAACGTTGCGTCTTGAATGACGCTGACGTCGGACATCTGCAAATCGTCCAGTGCGGAATTGACCCGAGCTTCTTCCAATGAACGAGCGTGTTCGCGATAGGTGTCCTCGGCCAATTCGGCCTCCCAAGTCAGTTCAGCCAAACGGGTTGCGTCACCGTTGAGGCGGCGGAGATCCAATTGAGTTGCTTCCAAGCGTTCGCTGACAGCTTCGCGGCGACTTTTCAAACCGACGGCCTTGGCCCGAACGGTTTGGAACTGCGTTTCGAGTTCCTGGTAGACCGGGTTGATGGCTTCGCGGCGCTCCTCACGGTCTTCACGTTCGGCATCAGCCAGTTGGGAACTTTGCTGCATCTTTTCCTGCAGCCGTTTGTAGCGAGGGTGGTTCGGGCTGACTCGTGCGAGTTCTTCGCCGTCTTGAATCTGCACGTCATACAGTTGGCTTCGCATCTGGTCGCCGGCTGCGTTGGCGATGCCCAAGGTGACTTCGACCGGAACCCATTCTTTGGTCCCATCGAGTTGGCGGCGAAGTTCTTCGGCTTGACTGATCGCTTCGGCAAGTTCGCTGTCCGCGGTGTTCAGTTTCATTTCCAAATCGATGATGCGCTCTCGCAGAGTTTCTTCGGCGGAGGCGGCGCTGAGCCATCCCATTTCGTTGCGAGTTTCTTGTAGGGCTCGTCGAGTTGCGAGTGCTGTGTCGCGACTTTGTTTGGCTCGTTTTTCGAAAAAGGATTCCGAGCCGTCGACGCTGTGAGCTTCCACGTGATAGCGACCGTACTCGTCCATCACGGCCTGGACGATCGTTTGAATCAGCAACGGATCGTCACCCTTGCCAGCGACCGCGACGGTGTAACCGTTTTTCGCGATTTGAACGTCGATGGCTTTCGAGACCTTCTTGATTGCTTGCTCGCGTTCAAGTTGCAATTCGTAGGCTTCCGGTGTCAGCTCTCCAACGGTTTTGCCTTCGGACTTTGGCAACCAAGCAACCATCTGGTGGTCGGACTGCATGAACTCTTCTGCGTCCTGGAGGCCTCGATCGATCCAAGTGCGAGGTTGGTTGATTTTATCGACGCCAATTCGCTCCACCGCGCGTTCGGCGATTTCGCGACTGCCGATCATTTCGCCGATGCTGACGACTTCCGCGGTGCGGCTTTCTTGCATCGAGACCGACTGGGTGGCTTTGGTGGTCGGGTCGACGGCCAAGGCACCACGCCCAAGTCGGACGTACATCAGACCTTCGCTTCGATATTGATTGGGCCAAACGACCAGCAGAGCGACGACGGCGACTGTCACCAACACGGTGGTGAACAAAATCGACGGCAAGCGGCGACGGAATGACCGAAGAACTTCGCCGGGAGTGACCATGGCCCACGATTCAGTCGGAGCGGACGGTGACCAGTTGCTAGAAGAAAAATGAGACGAGCGTCCGTTCAGGCGACTTGCTGAACTGGTTGGGTTGGGGTCTGGTTGGGATCGGCTCACCGGGCGGCTCCAGGCACTTCAGGGGCGATGGGCGATCGTTACAATCCGCCCAAGAGTCAATTTGTCCACAACCAGCGCAACCCCCCGATTCCCTTCAGCACGCGCAGTCCTTCGTCTTGGTCGGGCATCTTGTTCAAGTTGTAGTTGCCCACCGGAATTATGTGGGGTGGAATTTAGCCAAAATAGCGCAAAGTCTGGGTGAAATCCCCCAGTGAACAGGTTTGGGCGTGGATTCTCACCCAATTCTATTTCGGTTTTTGCAAGTCAAATTCTTATGAAAGTGTCCTGAACGAATGTTAGCTCGTGTAATGGAACCCACACCGGGCGATTTGGCCGCGGATGCGTCCGCCTACCAAGCCATGGATCACCAACAGGTGAACAATGTTTTTGTGGATGACCTGCTAGGTGGGGGGGCTGTGGGGCCGCGAGTGATTGATTTGGGGTGCGGGCCCGCCGGGATCCCGCTGATCTTGAGCGAGCGATGGCGAGCGGCTGAGGACGCTGGCGATCTGGCGGGGTCGAGCTTTGCCGATGGCCAGCTTCAGATCATGGCGGTTGACTTTGCCGTCGAAATGCTGGAACTGGCTCAGTTTGAAATCGAATTGGCTGGGATGCAGGACTTGGTTTACTTGCAGCAAATCGATCTGACGGACCCGGAAGGCCTGCAAGAAGACTTGTGTCAAACCATCATCAGCAACACGGTTCTGCATCACTTGCCGAATCCTATCACCGCGATTCAGGTCGCCACTCGAGCCTTAATGCCCGGCGGCCGACTTTTTATTCGCGACTTGTTTCGGCCAGATTCCGAGGAAGAAATCGAGCGATTGGTAGAACTGCACACGGATTCCGCGGCCGACACGGAAGTCCCACCGGAGTTCGCACCGTCTCAATTGTTGCGTCAGTCGTTGTGGGCCGCGCTGACTTTGGAGGAGGCTCGTGAGATGGTTGAAAGCGTTGGGATTCCCGCGGACGTCATCCAGATGACGAGCGATCGTCATTGGACGTTGGACTGGACTTCGCCGAATGGCCCATCTGTTCAGACAGCTTGATCCCAGTTTCGGAAGCTTGATCCCGGCGTTCTTGTTCAGGCAGGCGTCGTTTTGCCTTTAAGTTGCCGCAGAACTTAAAGTTGCCGCAGAACACTCTTCAGGCGGATCCTCGTCGAAGCGGTTCGCTGTTACCATTTGGTGAACAGGTGAAAGAGATTCGCCGAACTTTTCGGATCGCACGAGACGCTCATGCAAGGCTATTTGCAACTCTTAGACGAAGTCCTGCACGATGGGATTGATCGAGACGACCGCACCGGCGTCGGAACTCGGAGCCTCTTTGGCCGTCAGATGCGGTTTGATTTGGCGGAAGGGTTCCCTCTGCTGACGACCAAAAAACTGCACATTCGCTCGATTTTGCACGAATTGCTGTGGTTCCTTCGAGGCGAAACCAACATTGGCTACCTGAAAGAAAACAAGGTTTCGATCTGGGACGAATGGGCCGATGAGGCTGGTGACCTGGGGCCCGTTTACGGCCGGCAATGGCGTAGCTGGGAAGGTGCGGGTGGCGAGACCATCGACCAAATCGCTTGGGTTGAAAACGAGATTCGTACCAACCCGAGGTCGCGTCGTCTGGTCGTTTCCGCTTGGAACGTTGCCGATGTGCCGAAGATGGCTTTGCCTCCGTGCCACTTGCTGTTCCAGTTCTACGTGTCGGGTGGCCGATTGTCGTGTCAGCTGTATCAACGCAGCGCGGATTTGTTCCTGGGTGTGCCGTTCAACATTGCCAGTTACGCGATGCTGACGTCGATGATGGCTCACGTCACTGGATTGAAACCGGGCGAGTTTGTTCACACCTTGGGCGACGTTCACCTTTACAGCAATCATTTCGACCAAGCTCGTGAGCAGCTCAGCCGAACACCTCGATCGCTGCCGGAATTTCAAATCAAACGCGAGGTGACCACGATCACCGATTTCCAGTTCGATGATTTCGAACTATCGAATTACGATCCCCATCCCCACATCAAGGCTCCGGTGGCAGTTTAGAAGCGGTATGAGTGAAGTCAGCTCCCGCCCCGATTCCAGCTTGCCTGATTCATCCGATCAGCCGCTGGGCCCCGATTCAGCGAGCCAGGTTGGTGAAACGAACCCGCCTGGAGACTCGCCGAGTGACATCGCGCGTTCGCTTCGTAGTCGGGACCTGCTGCCCGCCGATCATGGTGTCGGATGCAGCATCACGGCCGTGGTTGCAGCGACGCCAGAGGGTGTGATCGGCAATGAGCAGGACATGCCGTGGCGGCTTTCTTCGGATCTGAGGCGATTCAAACAGGCCACGATGGGTGGCGCGCTGATCATGGGCCGCAAGACGTTCGAGTCGATCGGCCGCGTTTTGCCGGGGCGTCAGACGATCGTGCTGACGCGCCAGGGACATTGGCAGTTTCCGGGGACCCAGACCGCATCCGGGAAGTGCGAAGCGATTGCATTGGCTGCCGAGCGACGGATCTTTGTCGTCGGCGGAGGCCAGATCTACCAACAGTGGTTCCCGCTATGCACCGAACTCTGGTGGACTCGCGTTTGGGCCAATGTGTCCGGTGATACCCGCGTGGATTTACCGCTGGATGAGTTTGAGCTCGTGTCACAGACGTCGCTGCCCGTCACCGCCAAAGACGACTACCCGACCGATTGGTTGCGAATGCGTCGCCGAATCCCGAGTCCGAATCGGCCCAAGTGATCGCGATCGGGGAACCGTTCAACACAGATTCTGTGCAATCGCACGGCGAATTTCTTGAGGCCCATCAGAGCACCATTGGGTCGCTGAACCGGACTTTCGAAGTGTCCAGCGAGCCAAACGGACGTGCTTTCGGTGATGAAAGCGGCTGGTTCCCAAGAAAACTCAGATGAGATTTCAGAACGAGTTCAACTCCCGCCGATGCTTGCTATTCAACGTTGATTGCGGGCTCTACTGGAGGTTTCGACCAAACGTTGATGCGGGGATGTTAAAAGATGAAGACTTCCCCGAAAAAAATTCCGGATTGCTTTTGTCGCTTCCACTTGAGCAAAAAGGGGGCCGACTGCTATAGTCCGCGATCCGCTGGCGAAGACGCTCTCGCGTTCCATCGCCATCCAGCGCTTCTGAAGCGCGATAACGCACAGATAATCTAACATCCTTCGCAGCTGCTCTCGGAGTATCGCCATGCCCCGTCTGATGGGCGTCGACATCCCCAACGACAAACAGATTCAATACTCGCTGACGTACCTGTATGGCCTTGGGCTGTACCGGGCTCGTGAGGTGTGTGAAAAATTGGGCATTGACCCAGCTTCACCCGCCAGCGACATCAGCGACGAAGATGTAGGTCGCATCGCAGCCCTTCTCGAACGAGATTATCTCGTCGAGGGTCCGCTGCGTCGTCAAGTGACTCAAAACATCAGCCGCATGCGTGAGATCAAATCTTACCGCGGCATCCGTCACCGTGTCAGCTTGCCTGTACGTGGGCAACGCACCAAGACCAATGCACGGACCCGCAAAGGGCCTCGTAAGACGGTCGCTGGTAAGAAGGGCGTCAAGGATCTGCGATAGTCGCAGGTTTGGCTTGATTCCATTTTCCTTCCTTCCCCCCATTCATTGATCTGTTTGAGAAGTTTCGGTGGCAAAGACCAACAAGAAAAAACGCATCCGCAGAAATGTAAGCAACGGTGTTGCTCACGTTCACGCGACTTTCAACAACACCACGGTGACCATCACGGACGCCAAAGGTGACACGTTGTGCTGGGCCAGTGCCGGAACCAGTGGGTTCAAGGGCAGTCGCAAAAGCACTCCCTTTGCCGGTCAGTGTGCTGCACAGCAAGCTGCTGAAAAGGCAACCAAGTTCGGCATGCGTGACGTCGAAGTTCGCGTCAAAGGACCTGGGTCCGGTCGTGAAAGTGCCATCACTGCACTGCAAGCCGCTGGCTTGAACGTGAAATTGATCGAGGAAGTGACCCCCATCCCGCACAACGGTTGCCGTCCTCGCAAGAAACGCCGCGTCTAATTCCCGCTGACGCCGCTTCGTTTCTGATCAACCCCAACCCGCATCCATCAAAGGCCCAACATGACCATGCACATCCGCTGGCGCGGCATGGAACTGCCCAGTTCGCTTGAAGTCGATCGTGACTCGCTGACCCAAACCTACGGCAAATTTTCTGCCGAGCCTTTCGAGCGTGGTTTTGGTGCCAGCATCGGTAACAGCATGCGTCGCGTGTTGTTGAGCAGCTTGGTCGGTAGTGCCGTTACCCAGATCAAAATCCGTGGTGCTCAGCACGAGTTCACGACGATTCCAGGTGTTCTCGAAGATGTCACCGACATCGTGTTGAACGTCAAGTCGTTGATCGTGAACAGCAACACCGACTCGACTCGCGTGATCACCGTCGAACGCAACACCGCCGGTGTTGTCACCGGTGCTGATGTGCAAACCGATGCGGACGTTGAGATCATCAACAAAGATCACGTCATCTGCACGCTGACCGACGACGTTCCATTCATGATGGAAATGGTTGTCGAAACCGGTCGTGGATACGTTCCAAGCACCGAACACAGCAGCGTGGACCACGAAATCGGAATCATTCCGATCGACGCGGTCTTCAGCCCAATCGTTCGTGTTCGTTACGAAGTCGAAGCGACTCGTGTCGGTCAGAAGACCAACTACGACCGCTTGAACCTCGAAATCTGGACCGACGGAACGATCAACCCAGAAATGGCGTTGACCGAAGCGGCCAAGATCCTTCGCAAACACCTCAACCCGTTCGTGCAATATCGCGAATTGGGACCAAGCATCTTCTCCGCCGCACGCGGTGGAGCCGGTTCGCCCGAAGCTCAGCTCGAAGCCAAGCTGAACATGACTCTCGCTGATTTGCGGTTGTCGGTTCGAGCGAACAACTGCTTGGAAAGCGAAAACATCATGACGGTTCGTGACCTCGTGCAACGAACCGAAGATTCATTGTTGGAAGTTCGCAACTTTGGCGACACAACTCTCAACGAAGTTCGTGAAAAACTATCGCAGTACGGATTGCACCTCGGCATGCGAGTGCCGAACCAACCTCTGTTCTAGTCAGTGACACATCGCGAATGCGATGCACGCCAACGACTTCGATTCACTTTCATTTCACTCCCATTCAATTTGACGGATTCGCGTCATGCGTCACCGCCGCAAAGGCCGCGTTCTCGGCCGCTCTCCAGCTCACCGCAAAGCATTGATGCGGAACCTGTCCAGCGCCCTGTTCTTGACCGAACGTGACGCCAGCTTGGATGAAAATGCTCCTAAGGTCCCAGGTCGTATTATCACGACTTTGGAAAAGGCCAAGGAAGTTCGTCCATTGGTCGAGAAGTGCATCACGCTCGCAAAGCGTGCCCTGCCAGCTCTCGAAGAAGCCAAGAAGTTTGAAACTTCGGCTGAACGTGGTTCGGACGAATACAAAAAATGGCGTAAGAGCGAGCAGTGGACCCAATGGGCCGACGCTCGTGCTCCTTATGTGAATGCACAACGTCGCGTGTTGCAATTGATCGGTGATCGCGAAGCAGTCGCAATCCTGTTCGATACCATTGCGGAACGTTTCGTTGATCGTCCGGGTGGATACACCCGCATCATGCGTTTGGCCACGCCACGTTTGGGCGACGGCGGTACTCGTGCAATTCTCGAGTTGGTTGGCAAGAACGATCGAGTCACTCGTTCGGCTCAACGTCCAGCATTCGAGCAAGACGCACCTGAAAGCGATTCGGCTCCTGAAGCGGAAGCCAGCACCGAAGAAGAAACCGCATCAGCTAGCTGATCGGCGAACAAGTCATGAAAAAGGCAGTCCATTCAAGGGCTGCCTTTTTTTGTGCGCGTTCACTTGGGTGCGAACCAGCGAGGGATTATTCTCCGTTGGTCGAGCGGGTGCGAATTGATCGGGCCCAGTTTTCGGCGATGGTCGGATTCCCTGAGGTGAACGCATGCAGGCAAAGAAACGATTCTCAGTTGTCAATGGTTTTCTTTTGTTGGTCATCACTGCAACGATGCAGTTGCCGGTGTTGTCTCATGCCGCTGAGTTGGTGCGGATCGACCGTATCTGGGATCAAGCACATCACAATGCGTTCACTGACCTGGCTCGGTTCAAAGGCCACTGGTTCTGTGTCTTTCGCGAAGGCACTCGGCATGTGTCGGATGATGGCTCACTGAGAGTCCTTCGCAGTGACGATGGTCTGAAGTGGGAGTCTGCGGCGTTGATTGAGAGCGATGATTCTGACCTGCGTGATGCCAAGCTTTCTGTGACTCCCGATGGTCAATTGATGTTGAGTGGTGCCGGTGCGCTGCACGACCCGAGTGAGGGAAGTCATCAATCATTCAATTGGTTTTCAGATGACGGTTTCACCTGGAGCGAGCCGGTTGAGGCGGGGAAACGTAGCGATTGGCTCTGGCGGACGTCCTGGTCAAACGATGGGATGGCTTACAGCGTTGGCTATCACACCGGTGATCCGACAGATCGCCGCGTGCGTTTGTACGAGAGCAAGGACGGTCGACAGTACGATGTCTTGGTCGACAACCTGATGATCGATGGTTACCCGAATGAGTCGTCGATTTTGTTTTTGGAAGATGACACTGCCTACTGCCTGCTCCGTAGGGATGCCGGCAGCAAGACCGGGATGTGGGGTGAGTCCAAGCCTCCCTATACCGATTGGACTTGGAAGGACATGGGCGCGCGGATCGGTGGCCCAGAGATGGCGCGTTTGCCTGACGGCAGATTTGTGGCTGCGGTTCGTCTTTACGACGGAAAGGTTCGGACCTCCCTGTGTTGGATTGATCCCAAAACCGGTGCGTTGGATGAGTTCCTAGCTCTGCCGTCCGGTGGGGACACGAGCTACGCCGGAATGGTGTTCTATGAGGATCACCTATGGGTGAGTTACTACTCTCAGCACGAATCACTTGAAGAAGGCGCGGAGACCGAATTCACGACGGCGATTTATCTCGCTCAGGTAAGACTCGATTGACATTGGCTTTCGATGGATGGGGTGAGGCCTCGGCGAATCGGGCCAGCTTTCCTCATCGAATCTTCAACAGAACGCGGATGGTCAAACGCTACAATTCGCGAGAGAAAACCTATCCCACTGTTTGCGAATCTATGACTTTTCGACGCGTTTTGTTTCTTCTGGTTGGATCTACCAGTCTGCTGCTGGTGTCTGACCGAGCTTTGGCTCAAGCGTCGAGTGAACGAGTCTCAAGTGAACGGGGCTCCAGCGAGAACCTCGTTCGCACTGAGAGCAGCACGGGTGAAGCGGCTGCGGTCAACGATACGGAAGAAATTGGTACCGAAGAATCTGGCGAGTTCGTGATGGATGGCCGTCACGGCCGCGAGTTGTCGGTGCATCAATACAACCCGAAGTCTCAGCTGAAGTTGTCGGTCACCAATCTTGATCATGCGAAGTTTCCGGTTGTCGACGTTCATTCGCATTTTTTCTATCGGCTGCGAATGAATCGAGAGGCACTCGAGGACTTTGTTGCGACGATGGATCGAAACCGTATCGCCGTTTGTGTGTCGCTCGATGGGAAGTTGGGAGCTCAGTTCCAGGAACAAAAAGACTACCTCTGGAAAGAGCATCGCGATCGATTCGTGCTGTATGCCAACGTCGATTGGCGAGGCGATGGCTCCACCGATGACCCATCGACGTGGGCATGCCAACGCCCCGGTTTTGCGGAGCGAACGGCTGAACAACTACGGGAAGCGGTCGAACTCGGGGCCTCCGGATTGAAGTTGTTCAAGCGTTTTGGCTTGGGGTATCGAAACCGGGATGGGTCGTTGATTGAGATTGATGACTCTCGATGGGATCCGATTTGGGCGGCGTGCGGTGAACTGGAGATACCGATCATCATCCATACCGCTGACCCGGCTGCCTTCTTCGATCCGGTCAACGAGCGAAACGAACGCTGGGAAGAGCTGTCTCGGCACCCGGATTGGAGTTTCCATGGCAAGGAGCACCCATCGCGGGAAGAGCTTTTCGCGGCTCGAAATCGCATGATCGCGAAGCATCCCAAGACACAATTCATCGGGGCTCACATCGCCAATAGTCCTGAGGACCTTTCGCTGGTGAGCGCGTGGATGGATCGATATCCAAATCTTTGGGTCGAACCGGCTTCGCGAATCAATGAGCTTGGACGACAGCCCCGTGCGGCTCGCGAATTTTTGATTCGGTACCAGGATCGCTTGCTGTTTGGGACCGACGGACCGTGGCCGGAACAGCGTTTGCGTTATTATTGGCGATTCTTCGAGACTGACGACGAAGCGTTTCCCTACAGCGAAAAAGAGCCTCCTCCGCAGGGGCTCTGGCAAATCGACGGCGTGAACCTTCCTCCCAAGGTGCTCCGCAAATTGTATTATGAGAATGCCGTCAAACTGATCCCCGGCGTTCGAGAACGTGTCGAAGCGTTTGCGAAACAGCATTCCTTGGATTGACCCCACAAGATAGCACCATGACCACGTCCACTCCGGCCTCTCGCGAGATCCCATCGCTGGACGCCAACGATGCCGAGACTTTCTTTCGCGATTACTACGCGACCGAACAGCCTGTCATTTTTCGCGGCGTGACTCAGGCGGACGGCGGCGCGGAGGAAGTTTGTCGGGCCCTGTGTGACAAGATCGCGGTCGATACCACGGTGACCGAGCGATTGCTTTGGTACGACGTGCGACAAGAGATGATCGATGACGTTTGCACGACGCCGCCGGTCGTGACGGAATCGATGAATCCGGACACCGCGTTTCTGCGAGACAACTGCGTTCGGGTCTGGTTCAACTCGGGCGGTCACACCACGCCGTGGCACTATGACGGACACTCGTTGCACGTTTTCAACTTGCAGCTCAAAGGCAAGAAGCGGTGGACGATCGTTGCGCCGGAAACTCCACTGCCCAACATGCCATTCTCGAAGACTTGTTTGTTTGAAGACAATTCACTGAAGGGAAAGCGTGTCTACGAATTCGATTTGAATGAGGGCGACATGGTGTTCTTGCCACGCTATTGGTTTCACCATGTGCACTCAGTTGGCGAGCTGAACGTGAACGTCAATTGGGTGTTAATGCCGAGGCAGCAACCTGCGGCGACAAAGATCGCTGCTCGTGAGTCAGAGATTCTATGGTTGTTGCAGAAGACGCGATTCGCGATGCCGTCGGGCGTCAAATGGATGCTCGACAACTTTGCAGGTGCTGGTGAACCGGCGCTGAATACGTTGACTCAAAACGTCTCGTTTGGGCGCGGCGTCAGTCGCGTGGCGAAGGAAGTGATTCGCAGTCCAATGGTGATCTTGGCGATTCCAACATTGATCCGAAAAGCCAAGACCGTCATGAAGGGAAAGAAGATCCTCAGCGGTCTGCTTCAAACGAGTCAGGCCGCCCAGAAGGCGGCCTGATGTTGAATCTCGGTGGTGTGTTGGGCTGATCGAATTTCGTGGTCAGCCCAAGTGATCAATGCTCGTGATCGAAGTCAGGTTTCTTGCCTTCGTATGCTTCGTAGAAAGCAAAGATTGATTCTTCCAGAGCTTTCGCGGTCGCGGGATCTGCGGACTGCTTCGCCTTCATCGCGTTGACTATGACCTTGTGAGCGGCCATCAGCTTCTTGCCATAGGCGGGATCGTCGGTCTTGATCCGCTGAGCCATGAAGTAGGCGGCGATGGTGTTTTGAATGCGAGTGGCGTGATCTTCTTTGGTGGTGACCCAGCGGACAGCTTGGTTGACCGATTGGGCATCGGCTTTGCCGGCCAATGAGTTGATTTCGGTTTGAGCTTTCGAGATGGTGTGCTCGTCTTCCAGCATTTCTTCAAAGCGACGTTGGTCGCCATAAATGCCGCAAGGGACCTGGCAGTGAGCCGAGGCGATCGTGGCGAACACGAGTGTCAGGATGGTCGAGGCAAAAAAGCGATTCATGTTGTGGTCCAGTTCGAGGATTGGAGCGAAAGAGCGTGACTATCCAATGGGCGCAATTCAATCTGCACCGCCTGCAAATTGTACAGACTTATCCTGCTGATGCGACGCAAGCTCTGTATCACTCAAAGATTGCCGAAAGTTCCTGGGCGGGCAGACTGGCGATTTTTGCCACCGCGTCGGCGTTCAAGCCGTAGTTCGCGACCGTGGATCGCACCATTTTGTGCGAGCGTTTGGGAGATAGCAACAGTTCCATTGCAACGGCCAGTGGCGGGATCCCGCTAAGCAAGTCCTGTTTAAGCCGCATCATTTCGGGCTGTGAATCGCGGTAGCCATCTTTGTGCCGGATTCGGTTGGTGATCTCTTGCCACACCGCCGCCCGCGATCCTGTTTGCATGGCCTGATCAAGCAACGCGGTGAGGAATTGGTGAGATCGAACCCCAGCGACGCCCGAAGCAACCAGCGCCGAATCGGGGATTTCATTCAGAGAAACCTTGACCAAAAATTCGCACAGATTGACGCCGGCCAGCATTGCGTTGACCGTTTCTCCGATCCGCGGATTGGCTTCGATGAATTGATGATGCCCAGTTGTTTGGTCATAGAAGTATTCGACGAAGAGGGCTCCGTGCCAGTCGAGTGACTCGCCGAGTTTGCGAACATCCTCGGCAACATTCTCACGATGCGTGCTGACCCGAACAATCGGTGCACCGCCAACTCCCCGACGCAATCCCATCGCATCGTGCCACGCGATCATGCGTCCGCGATCGAAGATGGCTTGCAGGATTGAAAGTTCACCGGGTGCGGCCGACTGCAGGACGATTTCTTGGTTGGGCAGAGACGCGTCGGTTGCGGTTTGTTCTTTGACCCATTCACGCATCTCCGCGGAGTCATGGATGGCTATCACACCGCGGCCAGCAGTTCCGTGAGCCGTTTTCAGAAAGCAAGGGAATTCGGATTGTGCGGAGCAGCCTTCCTGCAGTGACTCGGCGGATGTCCCGTCAACGATGCGAGTGTGCGGTTGCGGCAAGCCCAGCTCCTCCATCGCTCGCGCGAAGTTGGCTTTGTTTTGCAGACGGTCGATCGCATCGAACGTCGGCAACGCCACGCCAACATGGTTTTGAAGCTGATCTCTCACGCGGCTGAGCAGGTAGGCTTGTTCGTGTGTCGCGATGACCACGTCGTAGTGATGCTGGTCGATCAGTTCTTTCAAACGACGCAAAAACGCGATCGGATCGGCGGAAGAAAGTGGGCACCGGTGCCAGTGCCGTACAAGAGAACTAAAGCGGCATTGGCTCAGTGCGGCCGAATCCATGACGTCGATCGTGTGTCGGCCGCCAAGGCAATGCAGCGTTTGGCGAGCCGATGTGCTGGATCCTTCCGTCAGTAGAATGCGCCGCGATTCGCTCATCGCGATTCGATTTGTCGGAAGCGATCAATGACTTCTTCGCGAGTGAAGAACTTCCCGGCACCGCGGTTTTCAATCTCTCGGGCCAGATCGATGACCATCTGATTGTAGGGAGCGGTGGTGCCGTTACGCTCCGCAAGACGCACGATTTCGCCAAGGGTGTGGTCGACTTCGGTGCCTTTCCCTTTGAGCAAATCCTGGTACAGAGAAAACTGAATGGGGCGCCGGTTAAAGATCAGTTTTGCGCCGGTGCCGACAATTGGTCCAAGCAATGGCGAGTCGAGTTTTCCGAAGAAGCCTCGCAGTTTTCGGATGTCGGGAAGCTTGGGGATTCGGGCCAGTTTGACACCCGCGGTATCGAAAACCCGCAAGCATTCATCCGCCAATGGTTTGCCAACTGCGGTTCGCCAACCACGATGGCAGACCGCTTCGGTGATGAAGTTGGACTGCGAGAGAGAGGCAGCGTAGCCAGGTGAATTGATTGCCAGTTTGTTGTAGCGGACGCCTTCCACGTTCGCTTCTTCGAAGACACGGAAGCCCGTTTTCTCGAGCGTCTTGGTAGCGGCGGTGGCGGAAGCCGCGTTGGTGCGTTCGGCGTTAGGACCGAGAACGATCGTGCCGTTGAACTGAAGGCTGGCGGTGCCGGGTTCGGGAACGGTGACGTTGGTCGCGGTGATTCCCATCACCAAGCGTTCTTCGTTGACGTGTTTCAACAGGGCAGCATCATTGAAACCGTTTTGCACGGAGACCACGATGGCGGAGTCAATGTATGGTGCCGCCGCTGCAATGGCTTCGGCGGTGGCTTGCGATTTAACGGTCACCAACACTATGTCTGAGCCAGCGATGTCAGCTGGGTTGTCCGTGCCGATGACTTGGACTTCTCGCGTCGGCCAGGGCCCCTGAAGTTGGACGCGACCGGTGTCGCGGATGGTTTGGATGTGGGGCCCACGCCCGAGCAAGACGACTTGGCAAGTCGGGTCGTTGTCGCGGATCAAACCGCCGAGCATGGTGCCGATCGCGCCGGCTCCGAGAACACTGATTTTCATGGCATGGTGTCGGTCAGAAGAGATTGAAAACGCCGGCGTCAAAAGGTGGTTGCAACATCATAACGAGCGATCGATGGCTCTTTAAGTGACGCTCGCTGAATCACGAATCGCGACCGATTCTGGATGCATTGCTCGGGGGATCTAGCAAATGTTCAGGCAACCATGATCAGTCCGACGGCGGCGAATTCAGAGTGCTGAGGTTGTGCAAGAAGTTCGTGTCGTTTGTCAAACACGGGTGTTTGTACTCTTCGAAATTGCCACGCTTGGACGTTTTGCTGGCTCTCAGCTTCTCCCACGTTCCTGAAGGAACACGAGTGACCTGAATCGGCTCGATGCGACCACTGGCACATTTGTCGGCGTATTCGCAATTGACCTGCGAAAGTTGGTTCTGCATCTCCTTGCCGACGCGTTCGCACAGGTTGGGCAGCGATGTGTCGTCGAGCACGAGGTGATAGCGAGGGCGTTCACCAAGGGTCGGCGCGAGTGTGAAGGTGCACGAGGGAACGTTGAGGGATCGCAGGGTTTGCTGCATCGCCTGCATGACTTGATGTTCACTCAGTTTTTCGCCGGTGAAGCTGCAGAAGTTTTTGCCTTTGTTGAGGAATGACAGCATCGGCGTTTGGCCACAGTAGCCGTCGCAGCGGACGAGGTCGTGAATGTCATATCGGTACAGACCACTGGCCGTCGTCAGCACGATAAAGTAGTTCTGGCCCTCGGTCAGTTCCGAGGCTTCCAGCACATTGGGATCGTTGCTGTCTCGTTCCGATTCAGGGATGAATTCGAAGTGGTGGCTGCTGTAGTCAAGCATTCCCGACGGCGAGCCATTTTGCAGTGGCACGGTCATGCGACCTTCGCTCGCCGAGAGCCCGTGATCGCGAATGGCAACGTCGCCATAGAACTCGGGCAATTGATTCAAGTAGATTCCGACAGAGCCACCGGTCCAGACGGCCAGCAGCGTCAGGTCCGGCCAAGCGTCTTTGGGATAAAGGTGGCCTGTGCGGTCGACGATTTGTTTTAGTTCTCGTGCTCGCCGAGGGTTGGGTCTCAGACGCGATTGAAGTCGTTGGCGAATTGTGTCGGGGATCGGTTGGTCGCCGGTGAGAGTGCCGTCATGGATGTCGCGAATTAGGGTTTCCTTCATCGCGTCCGCGAACTTGGCGACTTCCACCAAAGTGCTTGGATTGGCGGTGACGATCTTGCCGACACGATCGCACGCCAGGCTGAGACGCAGCGCGGTGTAGTGCTTCGCCAGGTGCTCGGTGATTTGGATCACGCAGGCCGGCAACACGAACAGCGATCCGATGTAGAACGGTCGGGTCTCCGCAGCCAGTCCGCTGATGTTCCCACAAGGGGCGCCCGAAGGTGTTTGGGTGACATTCCAGTGGCTGGAGAACTGCAGCGATTTCATTTGCAGCAGGTGCGGGTAATCGCGGTAGACCCCTGTTCCCCAGTACTGCCAGCCGGCTTTGTATTGGCGGTAAAAGTCCTCCGTCACCGGGATCATTTTCGGGTGATCGGTTGTCCCAGAGGTCGTTGCGAACATGACGACGTTTGTGTTCTCAGGGAACAACGCATTCGTCTCGCCCTGGATCACTCGGTCGACGTAGGGGCGAGCGGCTTCGTAGCAGGCGATCGGAACACGGCGGCGAAAATCTTCGAGAGATCGGATCTCAGAAAAGCCGTGATCGCGTCCAAAGCCCGTGTCCGCGTTCAGCCGGATTCGCTGAAGCAAATTCTCCCGCTGGATTTCGCGGGCACGTTCCGCGTTGGCGAGGTACCGGTCCAAACGGCCGATTTTGTACCGCAGCATCGAATGCCGCAGCAGCGTCATGGGATGGATGGACATTGTGAGCGGGCTCCCTTTGGTCGGCACGGGCCAGTCGGCTCAGGGTTGTCCTTTGCGATCCTCGCTAAGTGTTTCCAAAGCGTTGTGGATGCGTCTCGCAATTTGGGGTGAGTAACCTTGGCGGAGGGGAATCTGCCCGCCAGATTGAATGCGAATAGGCAAACTGAGTCATCTGGAGACTGTTTGTAGTCCCCCAGATGACCGGTGCCAAGTTAAGGATCGTGCCGTCGATTCGATTTGATCGAAATCGGAGCATCCGCCCATCGCGAATCAATGGAATTCGCGAAAAAGTGGCTGAGCAGGCGAGTTGCTGTTCCCATGCTCGAAAAGCCCGCCAACGCGACCGTTTAGCGGGTTTTTGCGGCGACATCACGCCCGAATCAGAAGGGCGCTTCGTCGTCGACTTCGTTGAATGCGTCGTTAGCGGCGTCCGC
The DNA here is from genome assembly GCF_002727185.1 of Rhodopirellula bahusiensis. Taxonomy (NCBI): domain Bacteria; kingdom Pseudomonadati; phylum Planctomycetota; class Planctomycetia; order Pirellulales; family Pirellulaceae; genus Rhodopirellula; species Rhodopirellula bahusiensis. Next base: position 76,273 of record NZ_NIZW01000017.1, on the reverse strand, counting down.
TCCAGCACCGGCGTTCCCGCTGGATGCTCCGACGACTTTGTACGACAAAGCTTCGACGCTAACGAAGTATTTGACTTCGCTCTGGGGGTCTCGCTGCCATTTCCGGCCGTTCAGACGGTAGGCCACTTCGATTTCGTCGCCCATGTTCATTTCGTCGACGCTGTCGCAAGCGTCGCGGGTGAATTCGATAGGGATGTAGTTGCTGAAGCTACCTTTGTCTTGTTCGAGAACCACCAATCGTTTGCGAAACCCTTTTTGACCGTAGGTCTTGGTTTCTTCGATCACGTTCACAACGCCTCGAACTGTTGAATCACTCATCTAGCTACTCGCCCGCATGTTTCTCGCAAAATCGTCTGCTCCGTCCAAAACCGACAAGAGCAATCACAGCGGCGAAGTGTAAACGTTGATCGCAAACGACTAAAGGTCCTAAACCGTCTCGTCCGCCGATGGCCGCGTTCAAACGCGAGGGCGAAGGGCGGCCGCTTGTTGTTGAAGCCGTTCGGTCTGCGACTTCATTCGCAGATTCATTCGGCGAAGTTCTTCGTCGAGTCGAGCGGATGGGACCGGTGAAAACGAGATTTCCGGCGTCCCCAATCGAACGGAGTCGACATCGGGAATGATTCCGGGTGCCTCAGCGAGTGTGCGGGTTGTCATCGCGTCGACCAACAAACACTGAAGGCTGCGTTCCTGGACAGGCACGATCGACGGTTCACTCCACTTCAATTGCATCGCGGGCGTGGCGCGTCGCGAAATGATCTCAATTTGCTGCATTCGAGTTGGCATGCTGTGATGATCAGCGTCCAACGCGCACACCCAGCTTCTTCGCGAAGTTCGGTAAGCCAATTCAAACGGGCTGAGGTTGTATTGCAAAATTTCATCGAAGCGGTCCGCCATCTCCATCGTGCACTCGACGTCAGCGGTCACGCGGCCCAGGGCGAGGCGATCGGCCCGGACCGGACGAATGTCCTCGGACTGCAGCTCAATCTCATGCCAAGAAGACTTGTTCGTGGTGTGCTCGATCCGCACTCGATTGCCACCCAGAAGTTCTCGCTCGGACGTGTTCGACTCGTCAGACTTCCACTGTTGAATGGTCTGCGGACGCGAACGTGAACCACGTTTCTCAGATCGGAAACGAGCGAACGTCGCGGCGATACCGGCCGGCGTTGCCAAAGGAGTTTCGAAGACGGCGTCCGTCCCGCTTCCCACGCGACTTCGCAATGTCAACTTGGAATAGTGCAGTGAAGCCATTTGACGCGAGATCATCAAACCAAGACCTTCGCCACCCAGGTCCGAGGCGATCTTTTGCGTGCCACTGAGTAGTTGCAGACGTTGGGGCGAGATCCCACGTCCGCGATCGATCACGGACCAAACCGCGACACCGCGATTCAGATCGTCTTCCACTCGAATCAGGATCGGCGACCCGGGTTTGCTGGCGCGTTCCGCGTTGATGATCAGGTTGGTCATCAGTCGCGAAAGAATCGTTGAGTCGACCAAGACGTCCGGCGAGTTGGGTTCGATGCCGTCCCAGTGCAGTTCGATCTGTTTGTTGCTGAGCAGCGAACGCGTCGCCAAGTCAACCGCTTCGCGAATGGCAGTGCGTTTGGTGGAGACGCGGCGAACGCGAGGCAGGCCGGAACGCAAGCGTTCGGCTCGTGACAGTTCGTCGATCAAGGAGTCGATGTACTGGCACTGAGTCATCGCGGCCTGAAGAAACTCCGCTTGAGAAGCGGTCACATCGCCGAGGCTTCCGTCCCGGATGACTTCCATCGTGGCGGCGATCCCAGCCAGCGGCGATTTGAGATCGTGAGCGGTTTCATTCAGCAATCGCACCGCGGCGCCGAGTGGATCGGGGGCTGTTTCGTTGTGGTGCGAGGCGATGTTTCGCAGGGCACGTCGATGGGCGCGAGCTTGCTGCTTCTTGGCCGACGAATTTTTGCTGGGTGAAAACATGGGGGTAGTCTTTCGTTCACGACGGGGCAGGCGTGCGTTGGCTACTTGCTAGGACGTCCGCCACGATGCTGTGGGTGAACGCTGACTGCTATCAAATCGACAGAATGTCGCACTTGCGTCGGTCAAACTGACAGCACGTGGCAATGTGAAACCAAAATCAAAACGGTTACTCCATCGTCATCATTTGTTCTCAAAAGAGGTGTTGCCTGGAAAAATGCTGTCCTGCGATCCACACCGATTGCTTGGGTTTGGGAAAATGGGCGGGTCGATCCGGTTCTTCGTGTTTCATCGAATTATGCAAATCGAGCGTGCCCAAAGGGTTGAATCAAATACGTCGCAAATGCCGATAAACAGAGCGTGTTCAGCGGATTTCGCCTCGTTTGGACGCGTTTGTTTTCACGAGAAGAGTGCCCGTTGGCGGCTGGCGACCTTGTCGTCGGCTCTTGACTTCTGTCACGCTCGCGTGAGACACATCGAATTCTCGCGAACCCTTTTTTTGTCAATCGATTGCGGCAGCTGCCATGTGTGGAATTGTTGGATACGTTGGTGCAGACCAAGCGGCAGAGTTCCTGGTCGATGGACTTCGGCGTTTGGAATACCGAGGCTATGATAGTGCCGGCGTCGCGATCCACGGCGGTGGTGACATCGCGATCACTCGCTCGGTCGGGCGAATTCAGGCGTTGGCTGATCGGATGGGGACGCCACCCGAAGGCACTTTGGGATTGGGGCACACACGATGGGCCACGCACGGACCGGCGACCGAAGAGAACGCTCACCCGCATATCGGTGGCGATGGCGAAGTGGTTCTGGCGCACAACGGCGTTATCGAGAACTTTCAGGTTCTCAAAGATGAATTGATCGCGAAGGGGTATCAATTCAAATCGGCAACCGACAGCGAAGTCATTGCGCACTTGGTCGCGGAAGGTTTGAAGGGCACTCCCGCCGATCCAACTCAACCCAACATGCGTTACGTCACCGCGGTGAAGTGGGCGATTGCCCAGCTTCGAGGCACCTACGGTTTGGCCGTCGCTTTTCGCGAAAAACCAGGGTTGCTCATCGCGGCTCGGTTTGGCAGCCCGTTGGTTTTGGGGGTTGGCCGTGGCGAGTACTTCGTCGCAAGCGATGCGTCGCCGATCGCTGGCCGCACGGATCGCATTGTCTATCTCGCCGATCATCAGATCGCAGTGCTGACCGCGGACGGATTCACGGTTCTTCATCGTGACAGCGGGAAGGTTCGAGTCAACATTCAGCCGCTGGCCGAAGACACCGGCGAAGTCAGCATGAATGGCTACGATCATTACATGCTCAAGGAAATCCACGAGCAGCCCGACTCGCTTCGCAACGCAATGCGAGGTCGATTGAACGATGAAGATGCGACGGCTGTCTTTGGTGGATTGAACTTAACGCCTCAACAACTTCGCGGCGTCGAACGCATCATTCTGACCGGTTGCGGAACGAGTTGGCACTCGGCTTTGGTCGGCGAGTACATGATCGAAGAGTTCGCTCGCATCCCTGTTTGCGTGGAGTACGCCAGCGAGCTTCGGTACCGGAACCCGCCGATCGAAAACAACACGTTGGTTTTTGGGATCACTCAAAGTGGTGAGACCGCCGACACACTGGCGGCACTGAACGAAACCAAACGCAAAGGGCATCGAACGCTCGCGATTTGCAATGTCGTCGGCAGCTCAATCGCTCAGGCCGCAGACGGAGGAGTCTACTTGCATGCCGGACCAGAGATCGGCGTCGCGAGCACCAAGGCATATTCCAGCCAGTGCTGTGTCCTCGCGATGTTGTCGCTGTATTTCGGTCGCATGCGGCACATGAGTTTTGAGTCGGGCGGCCGGATCATCGAGGAACTTCGACGATTGCCAGCGGCGGTGGAGCAAGCGTTGACCTGTGATTCTGAAATTCGACGGATCGCGTCCAAGTACGCCGAAGCGTCAAACTTTTTGTATCTCGGTCGTCGATACAATTTCCCGACGGCTCTCGAGGGTGCCCTGAAGCTGAAAGAAATCAGCTACATCCACGCCGAAGGTTACCCCGCCGCGGAGATGAAGCACGGCCCGATCGCGCTGGTGGACAAGCACACGCCCAGCGTTTTCATCATGCCGCGTGGAACGACTTACGACAAAGTGATGTCGAACATGGAAGAGGTCAAAGCTCGCGGAGGCCCGGTGATCGCGGTCGCCAGCCATGAAGAGGCTCAGATTCGCCGGATTGCCGACGAGGTCATCATGATCCCGGAAGTCCCCGAGTTCTTGCAGCCAATTGTCTCGGCCGTCCCTCTGCAGTTGCTCTCGTACCATATTGCCGTTTTGAGGGGTTGTGACGTCGACAAACCCCGCAACTTGGCGAAAAGTGTGACGGTTGAGTAAATTTCGCGGTCGAGCGATTTCCGTATCCAACTAGGGTTTCACTCATCGAAACATTGCTCCTAGTGTCGAAGTCGGCGTTTTCCTGTTCCTTTCCTTCCAACCTGCAGCGGAGTTCTCCTGAGATGAACGATCGGGGTTTGAGCTACAACTCACGCAAAGCACTCATGGTCCACATCGGCGAGACGGCAGGAGCCGAGATCGCGGATTTGCTCAACAATCTCTTGGAAGAGGTGGAAGAACTTCGCCGCACCAAGGTCAGCATCACGCGAATTGTTCCCGGACAGCAGCCGGTTCAGGAATTCATCGAAGAACCCGTCTGAACCGAAGAATGACCTTCGTGGAGTGTTCGATTCGGAGCACTCGGCGGGCGGAGACGGAGCACAACTTCTGACTCAGCTTTGAGTTGACAGGTTGCCCTTGAGTGTCGACAGTGTCGGGTTCCCGGGATAGAAATCCCAGTTTTCCCCACCCACGCTCGTCTCACGATCCATGTCTGACGCTTCTTCCACCGCTCCCAGCTCAGCGGGAGCCGCTACGCAATCCACCGGCAGCCGAACGTTGCTGGACAAAATTTGGGACCAGCACCTGGTTCACGCTCCCGAGTCCGGGCCCGCGATCATCTACATCGATCTGCACTTGGTCCATGAAGTGACCAGCCCCCAAGCGTTCGAGGGACTGCGGATCAACAACCGCCCGGTCCGTCGCCCTGAGCGAACCATCGCGACTCCCGATCACAACGTTCCAACGTCCGATCGCAGTTTGCCCATCGCTGATCCGATCAGCCGCAAGCAGATCGAAACGCTGCGTGAGAACTGCAAAGAGTTCGGAGTCGAGCTGTTCGACATCGATGATGTGCGACAAGGAATCGTTCACGTGATCGGCCCAGAGAACGGCTACACCCAGCCCGGCATGACGATCGTGTGCGGCGACTCTCACACCGCCACTCACGGCGCGTTCGGATCGCTCGCGTTCGGAATCGGAACCAGCGAAGTCGAACACGTTCTGGCAACGCAAACGCTGCTGCAGTTCAAGCCCAAAACATTCGAACTTCGCGTCGATGGCGACTTGGCTCGTGGAGTGACAGCGAAGGACATGATCCTGTATCTGATCGGCGAGATCGGAACGGCAGGTGGCACGGGCTACGTTCTGGAATTCACCGGGGACGCAGTTCGCAACCTGTCGATGGAAGAGCGAATGACGGTTTGCAACATGTCGATCGAAGCTGGGGCTCGCGCCGGCATGATCGCTCCTGACCAAACCACATTCGACTACCTTCGTGGCCGTCCAGAATGTCCGACGGATTTCGATGCCGCGGTGGAAGCTTGGGAAAAGTTGCCATCCGACCCCGGTGCGACTTATGACCGAAGTAACCTCTACAAAGGCTCGGACATCCGGCCGCAAGTGACTTGGGGAACCAACCCTGGTCAAGTTTGCAGCGTCGATTCGGTGGTTCCATCGCCAGGCGACAGCACCGATATCAATGTTCAGAAGTCGACCGCATCGGCACTGCAGTACATGGACTTGAAAGCCGGTACTCCGATCACCGAGATCGAGATCAATCGCGTTTTCATCGGTTCATGCACCAATGCACGGATCGAAGATTTGCGAGCTGCCGCGGCTGTCATCAAGGGGCACCATTGCAGTGACAAAGTCAACGCGATGATCGTCCCCGGTAGTGGCAAGGTGAAACTGCAAGCGGAAGAAGAAGGCCTGCACAAAGTCTTCATCGAAGCTGGTTTCGATTGGCGAGAAGCCGGTTGCAGCATGTGCTTGGCGATGAACCCGGACAAGTTGGCTCCGGGTGAACGTTGCGCCAGCACCAGCAATCGCAACTTCGAGGGGCGTCAAGGCAAGGGAGGCCGAACGCACTTGGTCAGCCCGGCGATGGCTGCCGCTGCCGCGATCAAAGGCCACTTCGTCGACATTCGCGATTGGGACTATCGCTGAGTTGCCAACCGGTGATTCAGCTCGACCATGAGCGGCTAGCGACGCACTGCTAGCCTTTTGTTTTTTGTCTTCACGCCGGCAACCGGGGCGAGCACCCCGCGGCGAATAAACCATCCATTCATCGCTAACAGCTAAAAGCCAATCGCTAATAGCTGAAGCCGCAGGCTTCCATCATGCAAAACTTCACCGTACACCAAGGCGTTGTCGCAACGCTGGATCGTGCCAACGTCGACACCGACCAAATCATTCCCAAGCAATTCCTGAAACGCATCGAGCGAACTGGTTTCGGTCAGTTCCTGTTTTTTGATTGGCGTTTCTTGGAAGACGGCGAGACTGACAACCCAGACTTTGAGCTCAATCGCATCAATGTCAAAGGTGCGTCGATTTTGCTCACGCGTCAGAACTTCGGTAGCGGCAGCAGTCGTGAACACGCCGTTTGGGCTCTGGACGACTACGGCTTCCGCGCCGTGATTGCTCCTTCCTTCGCCGACATCTTCTTCAATAACTGCTTCAAGAACGGCGTTTTGCCGATCGCATTGTCTGAAGAAGACGTGGAAGAGTTGTTCCAGCGAGCCGCGAAGGGGAACCCTTATCAGTTGACCGTCGATTTGGAAAACCAGGTCGTCACGGACAACGAAGGCTTCGAGCGTTCGTTTGAGGTGGATGCGAGTCGTCGGCACAACATGCTGCACGGTCTGGATGACATCGCTCAAACGCTGATGCACGAAGAGAAAATCACGGCTTTCGAAGTCGCCCGCGGTTAATTTGCGACGGGCAACCCTCGGGCTTCCGGTCTGAGTGTTTCTGGATGAGTTTCATACCAGGGTTGTCCGCGATTCTCTCTTTCGCCAGCTTGCTGCGCTTCGGTAGACCGGGGCAAACAATTGCTCGGTGTGCAGGAGATCGAAGATGGCTTGGTCAGAGATGGAAATGGCTCGCGAAAGTTTGTCGCTGGCAGCATCGTTTTTTGCTGTCGTGTCGACGTTCTACTTTTGGCTTGTCCGAGCAAATCGCGAGCGGGCTAAGCTGATTGCTTGCAGCGTCACGGGGCTGCGAGGGACGTTGCTGATGGCGATGGAGGACACCGCCACTTATCGGCGAGTGGCTCCTGCGGAGGACCAGATCGTGCTGAAGTACTGGCTGTATTTGGCGGTTGTGAACAACAGCACGCTCCCCAACGCGTTGCTCGGCATGAAGGTTTGGCTGAAGTTCGCCGATGGCCGATGGCATGCGATGGACGTCGCAGCCGCTGATCAAGAGACCGATTTGTTTCCGCAGAATGTTGACCCGATGACCACGGCTGGGGTCAAGCTTGCGCTGGCAACCAAATTCGTCGGCTCAGCGACAGGCGGATTTCACGAACGAGAATGTGCGGCGGGAGACGCGTTGCCTGAGTCAGTGCCTGTGCGAATTGAACTGGAGGCTTTGCAGGGACAAAGGTTCGTGAGCGAATGGTTGGACGACGGCCGGTTGTTGCTGCGGACGGCAGAGTCGTCGCGGTTGGCAGCTGCGTGATTCTCAGACCAGTATTCCAGCTTCGGCTTGATAGGACGCTGCTGAAATGGAACTCTCGACAACAGCGACGCTGTCGTCGTTGAAAGCTAGATTTCGTTGTAGGTTCTCGATCACTTGAGACGTCAGGTGACGACCGCCCGTGATGACTTTGCAGTCTTGGTCGACCGAGATTGTCTCGTAAGGAATCATTCCAGGCAGCAAGTCGCTGACCGGAACTTGCTTAATGCGAATGGTGTCTTGGTTATCGTGAAGACCTTCCATCGCACGGATCATATTGCTTGACAGGCCCGGCATGATCTTTTGGATTGTTGAGGAGGCTGCTTCGATGCAGAGTCCCTTTGTCGTGAGGAAGTTCCAGTAGAACACGACTTTCAAAAGCAGCGCTGAGGCTTCGATTCGCCGACCGGTTTCGCGATACTTGTCTGCCCGAGGAACAACACAAAGCAGGTCCACGATCCAGCCAAGTCGCGGGATCTTCTGCAGGAGTCCAGCGGATGTTTTGCAGATCTTTGCAAACAGTGCTTTGTGTTTATCTGAGGTCGGGTCCAGGCAGTTGAATTCTTCGGACTCTTGGGGTGAAAGGATCGCGAGGCCGACCAGGCAGATCCGAGCGGCGATCCGTTCTTCCCAGCCAAGATCGATCGAAAGGTTCTTTGCCAGATCACTGGTCGATTCCAGCATGCGGGTTGTGTCAATGTGCCGACCGTCGGGCATTTCGATGAGATCGGTCATCAGGTCAAGCGTGCCTGCGAAAGTCCCGCTCAGCAGATCTTTTGCGGACACCATTGAGTTGTGTTCCGACTGGGCTTCTTCGATTGTCGAGATGATGCAGCGGGGCTCACAAGGTTTCGTCAAGAACTTGAAGACCTTGCCGTCGTTGACCGCTTGCATGGCGGTGTCCAGTTCCTTGTTACCAGTCAGCATTACAAAGACCGCATTGGGCAACTTCTTGCGGAGAAGGCTGATCGTTTCGATGCCGTTTAAGTCGGGCATTTGCATGTCGACAATGACGACTGAAAATGGTCCCTGTGAGTTGGCCGATTCGACCGCTGCTTCGCCACCTTCGGCTGTGTACACGCGATAGTGAGGAGGTAGTTTCTTGCGAGCAACTTCGGCAAGAATGTTTAGTAGGACCGGGTCGTCGTCGACGAACAGTATTCTTTCAGCCATCTTGTTGCACTCTTGATCGTCAGTTTGTTGTCAGGCACTGGGGGTCACGAGGTTTGGTATCTCGTGGCGACGGTGGCCACTCTCTTTTTCAGCAGCGTCAGGTTGGCAAGTCCGGGCGTTCGGATTTGGTTGCAGTCTGTGCCAAACTTGATCGATTGCGTTTGGCCCAATGCGTCATGCGGGTTTGTACACACGCAAGGTTTGAGCGGCCCATATGGAGGAAAGTTAGCTCATGCTTGGGGAGGCGGCGTTGGAGTTAGGGGAAAATAAGGGTGTCATGGGGGTGAGCTATGTCGTTGGTGCGGGTGGTGAAGCAGCCGCTCGGCGGCGAGTGGGTAAGTGGTGATCTGTTCAGGTGCGCCCGTTTTGAAGCAGTGTTTTTGGTCGCTTGATTGGCTGGTGCAGCAGGAGGTGAAAAGCGGATGTGGCTGGGCCGACAATTCGGCGCGAATCCGATAGCATTCCCGTTGTTTGAATTCAAAAATTCCATGGGGTGTATTTGATGACATTTGCCACGCAGCTCAATGCGGCAATCTTGCGGACCGGGTCGGTGACTTGTGTGGGTTTGGACCCGCGGCTGGAGCAGTTGCCAAAGCCGCTTCGAGAAAGCGTCTCGGGCGATCGAAAAGATTCGGTTGCGGCTGCCTACACTCAGTTTTGTTGCGAAATCATTGACGCAGTTGCGGGTTTGGTGCCATGCGTGAAGCCGCAGGCAGCGTTTTTCGAGCAGCTCGGTCCGGCGGGAATGGTTTCGCTCGGCGAAGTCATCTCGCATGCGAATCGAGCGGGATTGATTGTCATCACCGATGGCAAACGCAATGACATCGGCAGCACCGCGACGGCCTATGCGGACGCCTACCTGGGTAGTGCCGAGCCTGATCGATCGCCATGGGGCAGCGACGCGTTGACCGTCAGTCCGTATTTGGGACGAGACAGCTTGGAGCCGTTCGTGGAGGTTTGCGACCGGCGAGCGGCGGGCATTTTTGTTCTCGTGAAGACATCCAACCCCGGCGGCGGTTACCTGCAGGACCTCAGTGTCGACGGAAAGACGGTTTATCAGTCGGTCGCGGAATTGGTCACCGAACTGAACCAAACGCGACTCGATGCAGATGGCTATGGTCCCGTGGGAGCGGTGGTCGGAGCGACCTACCCCGAACAACTGGTCGAGATGAGAAAGGCGATGCCGAACAGCATTCTGCTGGTGCCCGGTTTCGGGGCTCAGGGAGGATCGGCCGACGATGTGCGTGCCGCGATGGATGCCAACGGGGCTGGAGCCGTCGTGAATAGTTCGCGTCACATCATCTTTGCTCACAAGCGAGAGGAGTTCTCAGTGAAGGCGGACGAAAGTAACTGGCAGGATGCGGTCCGGGCGGCGACGGTGCAGATGAACGAGCAACTGAAAGGCTAAATGCGGGTGTCTTCCTAGGTTCCCTGCTTGCCCTAGGTTCACCTCGGCCGTGGGTCTGGAGTGCTGCGCAGTTGCGTAGGCGAGTGCGCGGGCCAGTCAAGGGCCGGTAATGTCGGCCGTGGTTCGTTTTTTTGTGCGACACAATGTCGCTGATCCTTCGCTGGCCTTGCCCTCGCAGGTGTTTCCGACTGATAATCCCGGCCCGCGTTGGGAAGAGTTGCGCGGATGCTCTATTACTTTTTCTTGTCTCGTCGACGTTGTTCGATCGTGTTGGCTCTGAGGTGATCCCTCAGTTGCGAATCGCGGTTAGGCAATTGGTTTCCGTTGGCGTGTGATTTGGATCGATCATGAAACGTTTTTTGTTTCCACGTTGGGTCAATCCCTTCTTGGGCGTTCTAGGACTGGCCATTGTTGGCGGAGGCGTTTACGCCGCCGCCATGGGTGGATTGGTCACGGACCCTCAGACGCTCAACGTGGGCTACCAACCGACCCAGCCAGTTCCATTTAGTCACGCGATTCACGCGGGACAGTTGAAAATGGATTGTCGGTATTGCCACAACACTGTTTTCGACGCCGCTCACGCTGCCGTTCCTCCCACGGCGACCTGCGTGAACTGTCACTCGCCTGCTGCCGAGAACGGTCAAACCGCTTTGGGTGCCGTTCACACGGACAAAGCCAGTTTGGCACCGATCCACGAGAGCTGGAAAACCGGTCGCAGCGTGGCTTGGAAACGAATTCACAACCTGCCTGAATTCGTCTACTTCAATCACGCCGCGCACGTGAATTCCGGCGTCAGTTGCGTTTCTTGCCACGGACGCATCGACCAAATGGAAGTCGTGTACCAGCACGAGCAACTGTCGATGGCATGGTGCATCACCTGTCACCGAAACCCAAACGAACATCTTCGCCCCGTCGAGTTGGTCACCAAACTCGATTGGAAAGCGGAAGACCACGACTGGGGTGAATTCGCCGACCAAGCGGAATTCGCGAAAGCCCATCGAGAAGAACACAACATCAATCCACAAGTCCATTGTGCGGTTTGTCACCGATAGTCCATCGAGACCAACTGGCCGCTGAATTCAGCTGACTCACCGCAAACTGAACTGAGAAGATTCGCCTCCATGACCACTTCGACCCAAGACGCCGGTTTCGATTCCTCCGAAGCCTCCTCCTCGTCCGCTGCAGGGAAACCGCAGTACTGGCGAAGCTTGTCGGAATTTCGTCAAGACGATTCGTTCGTCAATGATTTCCTGCATCGCGAATTTCCGGTCGCTGCATCGGAATTCCCCGAGGGTGTTTCGCGTCGCCGATGGATGCAAATCATGGGTGCGTCGCTGGCCATGGCCGGTGCCGCCGGGTGTCGCTACCCCGAAGAACTGATCGCTCCGTTTGTGCTGCGTCCCGCGGATCGTGTCCCTGGCGAGACGTACCAAGCGGCCACGAACTTCGAACTCGCTGGTGAAGTCCAGCATTTGTTGGTGACTTGCGTTGACGGTCGTCCGATCAAAGCAGAACCCAACACAACTCACCCGGCGGGCGGTGGAGCGGGAACATACGCTCAAGCTTGTGTGCTTGGTTTGTACGACCCAGATCGCGCTCGCGGCGAAGCTGGTGTTCCGATCCAGTACGACAGTACCGAGGATCGTCGCATCGAAACCGACTGGGCTGCGTTCGAGAATTACGGCCAAGCGTTGCTGCGATCGGTTGGTGATGGCGAATCCGTTGCTGTGATGATGTCGCCAACGACTTCGCCGACCACGTTGCGGATGATTGGCGAACTGCAAAAGAAGCTGCCTGCCGCATCGGTCTGCGTTTACGACTCAATCGATGGTGGCTTGATGAACGAAGCCACCCAGCGTGTCTTTGGCAAACCAGCCACTCAGAAGTTTGACTTCACCGAAGCGGAAGTCATCGTTTCCTTCCAGTCGGATTTCTTGGGCAGCGATACCGGAAGCCAAGCCAACTCTCGCACGTTCGCGAAAAACCGCGATCCGATGCGAGAAGAATCCAAGGGCGAGATGAGTCGTCTGTACGTCGCCGAAGGCGGTTACACGACCACCGGTGCAGCGGCCGATGTTCGCATCGCGATTCGCCCCAGCCAAATGAAGGCTGTCTTGGCGGAGCTCGGACGCCGAGTCGAAAAAGCCAAAGCCGGCGAAACGCTCGGTGAACAATACGATCTAGAAAACTTGCCCGAAAAAGGTGCCGCGTACAGCGAGATCGATGCCGCCGCTCGGTTGGATCGATTCCTGAATGCCGCCGCTGTTGACTTGGCCGCCGCGGGCGACAAGGGCGTTGTGGTCATCGGCGAAACACTCGGTGCGGACGCGATTGTCGCTGGCATCGACATGAACGCGAATCTTGGTTCGCTCAGCTCGATCCAATCCTTCCGCCCCATCGCCGGTGCGGACCTGAAGAATCAGCTGACGCTCAAGGAAACACTTGATCGAATCAACAAAGGCGACGTGAGCACGTTGTTGTTGGTCGACACTAACGTGGTCCACACCGCTCCTGGCGACATGGATTTCACAAAGGCTCTCGATCGAGTCGAACACTCGATTTACTTGGGCATCTACGACGACGAAACCGCTGAAAAGTGCGGATGGTCGTTGCCAATGAGCCACCCGCTTGAGTCCTGGGGTGACTGCGTCGGAGTCGATGGTCACTACGGCGTTTGCCAGCCACAAATCATGCCGCTGCTCGGTGGTCGCTCCGCCGCAGAAGTCTTGGCGTTGATGTTGGGCCAAGAAGTCACCGAGGGTGAGAAGCTCGTTCGACGCACCGCGGATTCAGTTTCCGGTTCAGCGATCAGCGATCGCCAATGGCGGAAACTCTTGCACGATGGTTTCTCGGAAGAAGTCGTTGTCTCGGCGGAAGAAGTGTCGGCGGGCGAGACCTCGGTCGATCTGCCAGGCGAACTTCCTGAGATCACTTTGGATATCGACCAAGACGACATTGAAGTTGTCTTCACCGCTTCGGAAGCTCTCTACGACGGTCGCTTTGCCAACAACGGTTGGTTGCAGGAAATGCCGCAAGCCCTGACCAAATTGGTCTGGGACAACGCTGCGGTCATGAGCCCACGCACCGCGGAAACGCTGGGAATTAAACACGGTTTGATGGTCGCGATTCGTCGCGGCGACTCGACCGTGGAGTTGCCCGTTTATGAAATGCCCGGCTGTGCTCCCGGCGTCATCACAACACAAATCGGCTACGGTCGAACCCGCGTCGGTGCGGTAGGCGGTTCCACCGAACTGGAAGTGGATCCGGTTGGCGTCAACGTTTCGCCCATCCGATTCAGCGACTCGATGTTATACGCTCATCCGGTCGAGGCTCGCCCGCGATACACCGAGTATGAATTGGTCACGACCCAGGATCACTGGGCGATCGATGAGCTTGGACGCGATGAGGCGGAGACTCGCAGTCATAGTCTGATTCGTGAAGGCACGCTTGAGTTGCTCAAGAAGCTGCCTGAGTTCACCGAAGCCAAGGGGCCTCACGTCCCATCGGTCGGTGAAGAAGGTTCGCTCTGGAAAGAGCCAATGAACCGAATTGAGGAGACCAAAGAGAAGATCCCGCAGTGGGGCATGTCGATTGACTTGACCAAGTGCCTTGGCTGCAACGGCTGCGTGATCGCTTGTCAAAGCGAAAACAACGTGCCCATCGTCGGCAAGGAACAAGTGGGTAACAGCCGCGAAATGCACTGGTTGCGGATCGACCGGTACTTCCAAGGTGATCCAGACGTTGCCGATATCGTTCAAGAACCCGTCGCTTGCATGCACTGCGAAACGGCTCCGTGTGAGCAGGTTTGTCCGGTCGCGGCAACGGTTCACACCGACGAAGGGCTCAACGCGATGACCTACAACCGCTGCATCGGCACGCGGTACTGCGGTAACAACTGTCCTTTCAAAGTTCGCCGGTTCAACTACTTCAACTACAACAAAGATGTTGGTGTTGGTTACGGCATCGATGCTTACCCTGGCTCGATCGAATCCGCCAATCGCAAGCTCGAGCAGTTGGTGCTCAACCCGGACGTCACCGTTCGCGGTCGTGGTGTCATGGAAAAGTGTACCTACTGCGTTCAGCGCATTGAGCACGCCAAAATCGACGCTCGCAAAGATGGCGGCCGACCCGTTCGCGATGGCGAGATCGTCACCGCCTGCCAAGCCGCTTGTCCGACCAACGCGATTGAATTCGGTAACGTGGCGGATCCTGAATCGGCTGTTTCCAAGGCCAAAGCCGACATTCGCGACTATGGAATGTTGACTCAGCTCAATGTCAAGCCACGAACGTCCTACAAGGCTCGCATCCGCAACACTCCGTTCGCTTTGATGACTCGTAAACAGATCGACGATCTGTCGCTCGAGGCACCTCATCATGGCCACGAGGAACACGGCGAGCACGGGCACGATGATCATGGTCACGACGAAGGCGACCACGGTCACGACGATCACGGTCATGGCGAAGAACAGCACACCCGGAACGTGAAGCGTCCGTTCCAGCTGCCGATCGTTTAGGGATTTGCCCCCGACGCCGCATTCATACTCCGAAATCAACCCTCCTTTTTCAGCCCTTTCCATGTCTCTCGCAATCCCAAACGGACTGGATAATTCGAACGATCGGCCCGGTCAGCGTGCACCGCTGGTCCTCGGCGATACGAATTATCACTCGATCACCGAAGCGGTCTGCAAGATCGCCGAGCAGCCGCCGTCTCGTGCGTGGGTGATCGGGTTTTTGGTCTCCGTTCACCTGGCGACCATGTTGGGTTTGTGCATCGCTTACCTGATCTACACCGGGGTTGGTGTATGGGGTAACCGGGCGCCGATTTTCTGGGGTTGGCCGATTGTCAACTTCGTTTTCTGGGTCGGGATTGGTCACGCCGGAACATTGATCAGTGCGATTTTGTATCTGTTCCGTCAGGAATGGCGGACGAGTATCAACCGGACGGCCGAGGCGATGACGATCTTCGCCGTGGTTTGTGCGGGAACGTTCCCTGGCATTCACGTTGGTCGTGCCTGGCTCGCATTTTGGTTGGCTCCTTACCCCAGTTTGAACCTTTGGATGTGGCCACAATTCCGCAGTCCTCTGCTGTGGGACGTTTTCGCGGTTTCGACTTACGCGACCGTTTCGTTGCTGTTCTGGTACATGGGCATGGTTCCCGATTTGGCGACCTTCCGTGACCGCAGCAAGAACCCCTATCGGCGTGCCGTTTACGGTGTCCTCGCTCTCGGTTGGAGTGGTTCGTCGCGTCACTGGATGCGATACGAAAAGGCTTACGCATTGTTGGCTGCATTCGCAGCGCCGCTGGTTTTGTCAGTGCACACGATCGTGTCCTTTGACTTCGCGGTTTCGCAGGTTCCGGGTTGGCACACGACGATCTTCCCGCCTTACTTTGTTGCCGGGGCGATTTTCTCCGGTTTCGCGATGGTGATCACGCTGATGGTCCCGGCGCGAAAAATCTTCAACATTGAAAAACTGATCACGATCCGGCACTTGGAAAACATGTGCAAGATCATCCTGACGACCGGATTGATCGTCGGCTTGGCGTACGGGACCGAGTTCTTCATCGCTTGGTTTGGCCAAGTTCCCGAAGAGAAATTTGCGTTCGTCAACCGAGCCTTTGGGCCTTACTGGTGGGCGTACTGGACGATGATCACCTGCAACGTGATCTCGCCGAATATCTTCTGGTCAAAGAAGGCTCGAACGACACCTTGGATCATGTTCGTCGTTTCGATCTTCGTGAACATCGGAATGTGGTTTGAACGTTTCGTGATCACGATCACCAGTCTTTCGCGTGACTACCTGCCAAGTGCTTGGGCTTACTTCAGCCCGACATGGGTCGATTGGTGCATGTTGATTGGCTCGTTTGGATTGTTCTTCACCCTGTTCCTGTTGTTCTGCCGGTTGATGCCGATCATCAACATGGCGGAAACGAAGGCGACACTCGCCAAAGAATTGCACATGGCTCACGCCGACCATTCGCACGAGGACGACCACTGAGGTGATCGCTCGCGTTTTTCGCGACCGCCCCTCTTTGACGTGCTGAATCCTGATCACTGAAAACTGTTCATTGAAATTTTCTCATGACTGAATCTCAACCCAAACCGCAGACAGTCGCGGACGACAAAAAAGTCCACGGTGTCGTCGCCGAATTCACGGATGTCGATTCGCTGCTGGCAGCTTGTCGTCGTGTTCGCGACGCGGGCTACACCAAAGCGGATGCGTTCACGCCGTTCCCGGTGCACGGGATCGACACGGCGCTGGGGATCAAACCCACCGTGTTGCCTTGGATTTCGTTGGCCGCGGGTTTGACCGGCACCACGATCGCGCTGTTGATGCAGATCAGCTTGAACGGTCAAACGGACTTGTTCGAAGGGATTCAGTACCCCTACATCATCTCAGGCAAGCCCTTTATCTCGTTGCCGGCTTTCATTCCGGTGACGTTTGAGTTGACGATTCTGCTTGCTTCGTTTGGAACGTTCTTTGGCATGTGGGCCCTCAACGGCCTGCCGAAGTTCAGCAACCCAATGTTCACGAGTCCGCGATTTGATCGTGCGACCGACGACACATTCTTTTTGTTCTTGGATGCCAAGGACTCACGATTCGACGAAGCGGGTGCGAAAGCCTTGCTCGGCGAACTTGGCGGTGAGTACGTTGAGCCCGTGATGGAGGATGATTCATCCAAAGTCATTCCGAAGGGATTGCTGATCGCTCTGGCGACTGTGATTTGCTTGTCGTCCATTCCAGCCTTGGCTGTGTTGCGGATGCGAGTGACCAAGAGTGGTTCGCCTCGTTTCCACATCTTCCCCGACATGGACTTCTCGCCTTCGAAAGACGCTCAACAAACAACAACTTTGTTCGCCGATGGCCGAGCGATGCGTCCCGATGTTCCCGGAACCGTTCGCCGTGGCGAAATGGATTGGGATCTGAACTTCAAGACCGGCATCGACATGGACGAGTTGGCCAGCATCGACGCTCCTCGTGCGGCCCAATTGGTTGCAATGCAGTCCGACGTCGCCGTGGATGACGAAGACGAAGTGGCTCCGGAAGAAGCCGCTGATGAGGAAGCGTCCGCCGAAGAACCTGCTGTGGAAGAACAAGCAGCCGAGGAAGATACCGCCGATGAGGCTGAGCCAGCCGCCGCTGCGGAAACCGCTGACAACACACCTTGGTTGACCGAAAACCCGCTCGAGCTTAGTGACGAAGCATTGGCCCGCGGCCAGCAACAATTCAACATTTACTGCTCTGTTTGCCACGGCATGAACGGACGCGGAAACGGCTTGGTCAATCGCCGAGCCCAGAAGATTTTGGCAACCACTTGGACGCCACCATCGAACATGCACGATCCAACGCTGTACTCGGACGTTTACCCCGACGGCAAGCTGTTCAGCACGATCACCAACGGCGTTCGCAAAATGCCCGGTTACGCTTCGCAGATCAAAGCCAAGGATCGCTGGGCGATTGTGGCTTACGTGCGAGCTTTGCAGGCCAGCCAAGACGCGACGTTGGAAGACGTTCCTGAATCGCAGCGTTCAGGAGTTGAAAAAGAACAGGCCGAAGTTCAAGCCAAACTGAAAGCCGCCGCCGAAGCCGAAGCGGCCAAGGCAGCCGAAGCCGCAAACGCCGAGTAATTCGTTTTCGCCATCGGCAGACGGGCAACCGATCCTGCCGGGAATCGAAAACGACTGACGCCGGACAACCCGGCACCGAAACCAATCATCACATCACTCCGTCTCAGCCCTCACATCTCCCATGTCACACAAAGCGGTCGCTATCAAGCCTGCCGATGACCCGGCATTCCAACTTCCCGCCTCCTTGGCCGGGTTGTCGCTGCCCATGATCATCGGTGGCATCGTGGCACTGGTCGGCGGTGCGTTTTTCTCCAATTCGGCCATTGGTGGTCGATTCGGGATGTCGTCGTACCTGGTGGCTTACATGTACTGCTTGACCCTCGCGATTGGGTCGCTGTTCTTCGTGTTGATCCAACACCTTTCGCGGGCCGGTTGGAGCGTCGTGGTTCGACGTGTCGCGGAACTGATGATGATCATGGTCATCCCGTTGGCGTTGCTGTTCATCCCCATTGCCGTCTCGGCATACACGGGTTCGCTCTACGCTTGGTCGGTTGAGGGATACCAAGCGGATCACGGAATTCCGAGCGTGATTTGGGAGCAAAAAGAACTCTGGCTGAATCCCAATTGGTTCGTCGTCCGTTCGCTCATTTACTTGATTGTGTGGTGCGGAATCGCAGCGTGGTACTACCGCGGTAGCCAACGCCAAGACGAAACCGGCGAGATCACGATCACCGAAAACCTGCAGGCTCGCAGCGGCCCCGCCATCATCGCATTCTCGTTCTGCACGTCGTTCGCGGCGTTCGATTGGGTGATGAGCCTCGCACCAATGTGGTTCTCGACCATGTTCGGCGTTTACATCTTCACGGGCAGTATCCTGTCCGCTCACTGTGCGATTTGCTTGTTCAGCTTTTTGCTGCAGCGTGCCGGCGCGATGCGAGACGAAGTCACCGTGGAGCACTACCACGACTTGGGCAAGTTGATCTTCGGATTCATTTGTTTTTGGGGATACATTTCGTTCAGCCAATACATGTTGATTTGGTACGCCAACATTCCCGAAGAAACCCATTGGTTCTACACCCGATCAACCGACGGATGGTTCAATGTTTCGGTCCTGCTGATGGTCCTTCACTGGGGATTGCCTTTCGCGGGCACGATGAGTCGCCACGTTCGTCGTCGGCCTTGGCTGATCACTTGCTGGGCCGCCTACATCTTGGTTTTGCACCTCGTTGATCTGTACTGGATCATCATGCCCGAAGCTGGCATGGGTCTGGGGGGAGCAACCGGAATCATCGCCACTTTGATTTGCGTGATTGGAATGATCGCTTTGATGTTGGGCCTGATGCTCAAATTGGCCGCTGGTACTCGTGTTGTTGCGGTTCGCGACCCTCGATTGGGTGAGTCGCTGGCATTCGAGAATTTCTAAACCGATCTGCGTTTCGCGGCAATTTGCCGCTGTTCGGACACCACCCATCTCCTTTCTACTGAATCCTTACTCATGGCAGCCTACGACGACCTCAATGTCAAACGAATCGCGGTTATCAGCGTGATCTCGATCTTGGTCACTGCGGTTACCGTGTTAGCGGTTCAGGTCCTGTACTTCGCGATGGCGGACATCGTCGATGGACGCAAGGTTCAATCGGCCTCGTACACCCGCCAAAACGCAGTGCTCGCGGACCAATCGGCCGAGATATCGCGTTATGGCGTGGATCCCGAGACCGGGAATGTGACCGTGCCCGTTGAAGATGAAATGAAAAAAATGGTCAAGGAATCTCAATCGCACGACGAAGCCTGAGCTTCCTTCCCGTCTGACTGACAACAATACGATCTTTATGAACACGACATCCTCCCGCCGAATGACGAACCGCTTGCCAATGGCAAGTTGGATGGTCGCGGCTGGAGTGCTCGTGTTTGCAGCAAGTGCTGGTTCGCCGGTTTGCGCTCAGCCGAGCACCGGATCGATCGATCAGGGCGCACCGGTTCTTCTCAATGACGGCGTGCCGAAGGGTGTTGAAGACGTCACCGTCGAGCAGCGACTTGGGAATAATTTGCCCGGCGACATGAAGCTGGTCGATTCGAAGGGACGCAAGTTCACGCTGAGTCACTACCTCGACGGCGAACGATCGTTGATTTTGACGCTGAACTACAGCAACTGCCCGATGCTCTGCAACGTGCAGCTGAACCAGCTTGCTCAGTCACTCGACAAAATGGACGACCTGAAGATCGGCGAAGATTTTCAGTTGCTCAGCGTCAGCATTGATCCAACCGAGACCGACCAACGACTCCGCGATACGAAAAAGCGATACGTCGAACAAGTTCCTTCGCATGAGAAGGCAGACGAGGGCTGGTCATTCACTCGGACGACCAAAGCCAACGTCGAACGTTTGGCCAAGGAAGTTGGATTCTCGTACAAGTACAACTCACGCACTAAAGAGTACGCTCACCCGGCGATGCTGGCATTTGTCTCGCCCGATGGTGTGATCACGCGTTACTCGCTGGGCGTTGCTTTCCCACCGGATCAGATGAAGTTGGCGTTGGTCGAGGCTGGCCAAGGCAATGTGGGCGACATCGTCGATCAGTTCGTGCTGTGGTGTTACAGCTACGACCCGAACGAGAACAGCTATGTGCCACAAGCTTGGAAGATGATGCGAGCTGGCGGCCTGATCACGATCACGTTGCTCGGACTCGCGTTGTTGCCTTACTGGCTGGGCCGGAAGGGTTCACCATCGAAATCGGCTCCGGACGACACTGACGACTCAACCGCGGGGCCTGATGACGCATCGGACCATGCACCATTGAAACCAACGCAGTGGCATTTATCTGGGAATGCCGACTGACCATCGCTTGCGACTTTCGCGAGACCAAACAACCGAATCCACTGCGACCTGAAAATCATTCACTCAAATGTTTCCTGCAATCGAATCGCTCGCCATGACGTTTCCAACTTTGTTGGCTGACAAGAACGCGGACTTTTGGTTTCCAATCCAAGGTTCATCGTTCGCCGAAGAAGTCGATTGGGTTTATGACCTGATCCTCTACATCAGCTTGGCATTCTTCGTGCCGATGATGGCGTTCATGGTTTGGTGCCTTTTCAAATACATCAAAGCTCGCGGAACCAAGGCGGAAAGCCAGATTTCGCACCACACCACGTTGGAGTTGACCTGGTCGATTGGTCCTTCCGTGTTGTTGGTTTGGATGTTCGTCCAAGGTTCGATCTCGTTCCTGGACATGCGGACTCCGCCCGAAGGTTCCTACGACGTTGGCGTGCAAGCCTTCAAGTGGGGATGGACGATGGACTACGGGAACGGCACGTTCCACCCCGAGTTGCACATCGTCAAGGATGAGCCCACCAAACTCTCGATGCGAAGCACCGACGTGATTCACAGTCTGTTTGTTCCGGCGTTCCGTGCGAAGAAAGACATCGTGCCGGGCCGCTACAACTACATGTGGTTCAAACCCACGGTTGCCAGTGAGCAAATCAGCGATGAGGCACTCGCCAAGCTGAAGAAGCAGAGCGAAGGAGCAACTTGGGACTACGACAAGGTCCACACCATCGAAACGGAAGATGGCGAGAGAGAGTTGCAAGTCACCCCCGAGGGCTACACCTTCTTCGACCTGTACTGCACCGAGTATTGCGGCAAGAACCACTCGGAAATGCAAACAGTGGTCGTGGTTCACGAAACGCAAGCCGAACTAGAAGCGTGGATCAAAGCGAACAGCAGTCGCGGCGATGTTTCCATGGAAGAGTGGGGCGAATTGCTCTACGCCCGGCGTGGTTGTTCCGGTTGCCACTCAGTGGACGGATCCAAACTGGTTGGGCCCTCGTTCTTGGACGTGTACGGCAGCCAGCACGCTCTGACGACCGGCGAAAATCAACTCGTCGATGAAAACTACATTCGCGAATCGATTCTTGCTCCCAAGGCGAAAGTTGTCGCCGGATACCAGCCCGTCATGCCGAGCTACAAGGGGCAGCTCAGCGACGATGACATCGCCTCGATCATCGCCTACTTGAAGTCCATCAGTGCAAACGCACCCACGCAGCCGGCTGGTGCCGAGGCTGAATCGGACGAAGAATCCGCCGAATAATTCGTTTAGAGATTCAGGCTGATTCGGTAAACTGACTGAAGCCTTTTCAAAGCACACCCATCACCGACACGTTTTACGGTCTCCAGAAGGGACGCCAATATGTCCAACGCAACACTCCCAGCGGGCGCTCGCGACCCCGGTTATCCAACCGAACGCGAGAACTACCTGACCAACTCCTCGGGCATCCTCAGCTGGATGTTCACGCTGGATCACAAACGCATCGGGTTGATGTATTTGATCGGCGTGATGAGTGCATTCGCGGTCGGCGGTTTGTTGGCTCTCGCCATTCGTTTGCACTTGCTCGATCCCAACGGATGGATGTTCTCGGGCGCTGAGGCAAACAATATCTACAACCAAGTGTTCACCCTTCACGGGGCGATCATGGTTTTCCTATTCATCATCCCGAGTATCCCGGCGGCACTGGGGAACTTCCTTGTGCCGGTGATGCTGGGTGCGAAGGACGTGGGATTCCCGCGGCTGAACCTCAGCAGTTTCTATCTGTGGGTGTTTGGTGCGTTGTTCTTCGTGACCGCGCTTTTCAGCAGCGGTCTGGATACCGGTTGGACGTTCTACACGCCTTACAGTACGACGACTGACACGTCGGTGATTTTGGCGACGCTCGGTGCTTTCATCTTGGGTTTCAGTTCGATCTTCACCGGGCTGAACTTCATCGTGACGATCAACACGATGCGTCCCCCAGGGATGACATGGTTCAAGATGCCTTTGTTCCTGTGGGCAACCTACGCGACCAGCATTATCCAAGTGTTGGCAACGCCAGTGCTCGGTATCACGTTGCTGTTGTTGATCGCCGAACGCACGATGCACATCGGGATTTTTGATCCTGAGTTCAACGGTGACCCGGTGACCTACCAGCACTTCTTCTGGTTCTACAGCCACCCCGCTGTTTACATCATGATTTTGCCGGCCTTCGGCATCATCAGTGAACTGATAAGCGTCCACAGTCACAAGCACATCTTTGGCTATCGCTTCATCGCCTACTCCTCGATCGCGATTGCTCTGTTGGGCTTTTTGGTCTGGGGACACCACATGTTCACCGCGGGAATGAGCTCGTTGACCACGATCGTTTTCTCGGCACTCACGTTCACGGTTTCAGTGCCGTCGGCGATCAAGGTGTTCAACTGGCTGGCGACGATGTACAAGGGCTCGATCAGCCTGACGACGCCGATGTGTTATGCGATTTCGTTCATCTTCTTGTTCACGATTGGTGGTTTGACCGGGTTGTTCCTCGGAACGCTCGCGACAGACTTGCACCTTCACGACACCTACTTCGTGGTGGCTCACTTCCACTATGTGATGGTCGGTGGAACGTTGATCGCGTTCCTCGGTGGTGTGTTCCACTGGTGGCCGAAGATGGTCGGGAAGCTTTACAACGAGACACACGGGCGAATCGCCGCTCTGTTGGTTTTCCTCGGATTCAATGGCACGTTCTTGCCACAGTTTGTTTTGGGTAGCCGCGGGATGCCTCGCCGTTACGCGACCTACGATCCCGAATTCGCGACTCTTCACCAACTCAGCACGTTTGGTGCTTTGTTGCTCGGAATTGGTTTGCTGTATGCGTTCGTCGTCCTGATGGTTTCGCTAATCAAAGGCCGTCGTGCTCCCGCCAACCCTTGGGGTGGCGTGACGCTTGAATGGCAGTGCACCAGCCCACCGCCGTATTACAACTTCGAACGTCCGCCCGTCGTTGGCGATCCGTATGACTTCCACAACCTGGAATGGGACGCTGAGAACGAGCGTTACATCATGACGGAACCGGAACGGAAACTCGTTCCCGAGTCGACACCGGAAGAAGTCCCCGCCCACGCTGGCGGCCAAAAGTAGTTCAGATCTGCCGTGCGTCGAATTGTCCATCTGGATGGACCGTGCGACGCGCTGAGGCACTTGTTATAAATCCCGCGGCATCCGATTGGTGCCGCTTTCCGTCTTGAAACAGTCCAAACGTCGGCCCACCGCTCATGGCAACGATCGACTCAGTATCTTCTTCAACCGATGCTCACGCGGATGATTCGCATGGGCACGATCACGACCATCCGTCATGGTTGGCGCACCACTTTGAGACTCCGGAACAGCAATTTGACAGCGGCAAGCTGGGCATTTGGTTGTTCTTGGTCACTGAAATTTTGTTCTTCAGTGGGATGTTCTGTGCGTACGCCATCTTCCGAATGCTTCGGCCGGATGTGTTCGTCGGTTGCAGCGAGTTTTTGAACACCAAGCTGGGTGCAATCAACACCGGCGTGCTGCTGTTCAGTTCGTTGACAATGGCGTGGGCCGTTCGCTGCTCTCAAACCGAAGAACACAAGAAGTTGGTGGCGTTGATCGCGACGACGTTGTCTTGTGCGATGGTTTTCTTGGGTGTGAAGTCGATTGAGTATTCGCACAAATGGGGCATGGGACTGCTTCCTCCGGGATCGTACTTCTACAGTGCCGCCAATGAGCATCCGACCGCAAACCAGTTGGTTGAACAACACGGTTTCTCGGAGTCGATGGCGTACTTCCTGACACACAGTTTGTATTTCCTCTGCGCTCCGTTCGCAGTGATCGCTGCCGGCGTCTTTGTATGGCTGGTCATTTCGAAGTTGACCGGCAAGGACTTCCAGTACGCTTGTGCGAAGCCGTTGTTGGTCGTCGCCTTGAGCTTCTTTGGTGGCGTTGGATTGGGCACCTTGTTGGAGTCTGGGGGCGAGCATCATGACGGCGAACACGTTGCCGCAGCAGGCGATCACGCTGATGGAGCTCATGGTGAGGAGCACGCCGAACATGCCGGTGAAGATCACGATGAGACCGATCATTCGCACGTGGTTGCTGCTGGCGATCATTCGGCGGAATCTGAGTCCGCGATGGTCGAGACCCCACTGGGAGACGATTACGCGGCGGTGAAGTTGCTGGCCGAAAACGAAACCAACACCGGTCTGAAGGACTTGGTCGTCGCCGAGCAAACTCAGCAATCGATTGCCGAGGGCAAAGTCCTGACGGACCCGTCCGCAAGTGACGCGGGTATTTCGACGATCGAAGGTGATGTCAACACTCCTCGCCAAGCGGGTGTGTTCTTTGGCATCTACTACTGCATGACCGGCGTTCACGCGATTCACATTTTGGCTGGTATCGGTGTTCTGGTTTGGTTGTTGGTTCGTGCCATCCGCCAGGATTTCAACCGCCAGTACTTTGGTCCAGTCGACTACGTCGGTCTTTATTGGCACTTGGTCGACTTGATTTGGATCTATCTGTTCCCATTGCTGTACCTGATTCGCTAGTCCAGCTGACTGACAGACCTTTCCCGAATTCATTTTCAAACAACGACACATCGAAAGCTGCAACATGTCTGACCACGGACATTCCGCTACCACCGACGCTCACGCTCATGATGGCCACGCCGAGGGCGATTTCGCTCACCCTTTGCCGTTGCCGATGTTGTTTGGTGTGTTCGGTGCCTTGGTGTTTTTGACCATCGTCACCGTCGCTCAATCCAATTTTGACTTGGGTAGTTTCGATATCGCTGTCGTGATGTTCATCGCGACGATCAAAGCGGTTTTGGTCGGTTTGTTCTTCATGCACCTGGCGTTTGACAAACCATTCAACCTGATTGTGTTTCTCTCGTCGTTCGTCTTCGTGGCGTTGTTTGTGATCATCACGCTGAGCGATGCGAACATGAATTCGGGCTCGTTTGAGAACAACATCGATGAGGCTCCCGCGACGGTTGCGGTGGAGATGTAGCGACATCAGGTGTCGGTCGATTTCTTGACCGCCGCTCAACACGATCAAATCTGGCCCGGCATTCGATGCCGGGTTTTTTATTGGCAGTTTGGAACCTGCAGGCTCTCTGCGGTGGCTGGATTCGCTCAGTTTTGAGGAAGTGCCGAAGTCTTCATTGAGATTTTGCTCCGAATACTTGACCCAGGCCTCCTAAATTGTTTTCTTGACGTATGGTTGCAGGTGTCAGACATTCCTTCAGGAGAAAATCAGCGATGCGTTCTTTGTCCAGTTCTATGTTGGCTTTGTTGGCGGCAGTGAGTTTGGGAACTTCCATGGCGAGCAGTTCAACCAGAGTTGCTGCAGAAGAATGGAGCGCCGTCGTCGTGCCGACGGGAGACTATCGAGCTCAGATCCAGGCGACCCCGATCACGGAACGGCCCGGTCGATTGTTTCACGTCTATGGAAACACGGTTCGCTGGGTCGACAGCGCTGAGCAGACTCCACTGACGTATCGTCCACTTCGTCGCGTCGTGATCGGCACCGATGGTGCACAATCGGGTCGTGCAACCATCCGACCATTTGGTCGCCGCTAGGTAGGTCGATTTTTCGAGTCTTCTATCGGGCGTTGCAATTTGACTGCGACGCCCGCTTGCGTTCACTCCGACTCGATTCGTGCCGTGAACGCGCGGAAGTCTTCCAGCGTGTCGATTCCCGGGGCACAGTCCTCGACGGGAGCGACCACGATTGTCTTGCCCGCTTCGATGGCTCGAAGTTGCTCGAGCTTTTCAATTTGCTCCAGACGTCCGGGCGGCTGAGTCACAAACCAGAGCAAGAATTCGCGGCGGTAGGCATACAGCCCGATGTGTTGCCAGTAGTTCGGAGTGCCCGCCTTGAGTAGAGCGTCGGTCAATCCGTCGCGCGGATGCGGAATGGCGGCACGGCTGAATGTGATGGCCCGGTGGTCGTCGCCCAAGACTGCCTTGACGCAATTGGGATCTTCGACGCGTTCTCGATCGCGAATCGGACATGCGGCGGTCGCGATGTCGGAATCTGG
This sequence comes from Rhodopirellula bahusiensis, assembly GCF_002727185.1. Taxonomy (NCBI): domain Bacteria; kingdom Pseudomonadati; phylum Planctomycetota; class Planctomycetia; order Pirellulales; family Pirellulaceae; genus Rhodopirellula; species Rhodopirellula bahusiensis. Next base: position 49,492 of record NZ_NIZW01000017.1, on the reverse strand, counting down.
GTGATGCATCAAAAGCTTTGCGACTGCATCGATTGTCTTTGGATCAATCTCGGGTTCGTCGCCTTGGACGTTGATGAAGATGTTGACATCTTCATGCAACAACGCGATCTCGGCGATTCGGTCGGTTCCGCTCTGGCAATCCACGCTGGTCAATCGAGCTTGACCGCCGAACGAATCGACCTCGGCCGCGAGTCGAGGATCATCCACCGCGACGATGACTTCTTCCGCGATGGACGATTTCAGCGCGGCTTCATAGGTGTGTTGCAGGACTGATTTGCCACCCGCTTGCAGCAACAGCTTCTGGCTGAGACGTGAGGAGGCCAAGCGAGCGGGAATGACGATCATGCTCTTCATGGTGTTTCCGATGGCTTGGTGGTTGGGGACCGCGAGTGAATCAGTGAAATGCCGGAGTGGATGCCGATTGCAAGTAACCGAGGCAACGTCGGTTAGCAATGCAAACGCCGTTGAATGGGGGACAATGCTCGATACAGAAACGCTCGGGGCTGAATATCGCACGGTGGCTCCACGCGGTTTCCAATCCGGTTAGAACTAGGGCCCCTGAAATAGCGCAACTGGCTCAATTCGTCAACAACAGGTTTTTCATGTCTGGTGCAGAGCAAACAACAGGCCAGGATTCCCGTTCGATGTGGTGGGCGACATCGGGGGACATCAATGCGTTCTTTGGATTGATGCTCGACAACGTGGCGGGGTTGTTGTTGATGACGGCGTTGCTCGCTGGCTTTGGTTTGCCAGCGGAGTTCACTGTGACTCACATGGTTCCCGGTACGGCGCTGGGCGTGATGTTGGGCGATATCGCGTTCTTCTTCATTGCATTGCGAATGGGGCGTCGAGAGAACCGAGATGATGTGACCGCGATGCCTTTGGGTTTGGATACACCCTCGACGTTTGGAATGATTCTGTTGGTGTTGGGGCCGGCGTTCTTGGCCGCGAGAGCTGGCGGGATGACGGAATTGGAAGCGGCTCGCCACACATGGCACATCGGAATTTGGTGCACGGTGATGTGCGGCGTCTTGAAGTTGGTCTTGGCTCCGTTTGGCCAAGTTGTTCGGGACGCGATTCCGCGAGCCGGATTGCTGGGATCATTGGCTGCGATCGCGTTGGTGCTGATCAGCTTTTTCCCACTGACGCACATCCTGGGTTCGCCGCTGCCGGGATTGTTGGCGATGGTGTTGGTGCTTGGGTCATTGATTGCACACGTTCCGCTTCCCGGTCGGACTCCAGGGACACTAGGAGCATTGATTGTTGCCGGTGGCGTTTATTACTTGCTGTGTTTGGTTGGCGTCGCGGGATATGAGCTTCCAACGACTGAGCCGACCGTTTGGTTTCCGACGCAGTGGATGGAGTCATGGCAAGGGACTTGGTGGGGCGCCTTCCCTGACGCAGTACCGTTCCTTCCGTTTGTGTTGCCATTCGCTTTGGCAACGGTGGTTGGCGGAATCGATTGCACTGAATCAGCCGCGTCGGCGGGAGATGAGTACGACGCTCGAACCGTGTTGGGCGTGGAGGCCGCGGCGACGTTTTTGGCGGGTTTGTCGGGTGGAGTGATTCAAACGACGCCGTACATTGGACACCCGGCTTACAAAGCCATGGGCGGTCGCGCCGCTTACACGTTGGCAACGGCGTTGTTGGTTGGATCAGCGGGAGTCGTCGGGTACTTCGCGTTGTTGAACGCGTGGATCCCGGCACCGGCCGTCTATCCTATTTTGGTGTTCGTGGGATTGGAAATCACGTCGCAGACCTTTATGGCGACGCCTCGTAAACACTACGCCGCCGTGGTGATTGCTTGCTTGCCAGCGCTCGCATATTTAGCAATGAGTTTGCCAGATCGAATCTTTGGTGATTCGTTGCTGCTGCAAGGCGGGCACACAATGGAATCGCTGGAGGGTGGTCCACTCAAACACGATTTGCAGACGCTGCGAATGCTCAGCAACGGGTTCATCGTGACCGGTTTGCTTTGGTCTTGGATGCTGGCGTCGATGATTGATCGCAAGCTGGTTTTGGCCGGCGTCGTGATGCTAGGTGCTGCGGTGTTGACCTGCTTTGGCGTGATGCATTCGCCAATCGAAGGCAACCGCTTGTTTGTCCCGTTGCTCTTCGATGAATCAAGCTCGTTGGGATTGCCCGAGAAGTATCTACCTGTGGTGATGGAATACGTCGCGGGCTACGCGGTGACAGGCCTGTTCTTGATTGCGTGGTCCCGATTCCTGCCCCAGGCTTCGGTCCCCGAGTGATCGGCGACGGACGAGCGGGATTCGAACTCACGCGAAACCGCGTGAGCGTGTTTTCCGCTAGGCGGCGCGGCGAATCGTTTTGCGTTCCGGAACGATGTGGCAGCCGAGTGTTTCAATTTCGAGCTTGAGCAGCCTCGCGACAACGTCCGTCGTGCTGGGACGTTCAAGCGGATCCGGCGAGATCATTTGTTCGATCAAATCAGCGACTGGTTCGACGCTGCGGGACTGGGTTGGTTCGGTCAGTGCCAAAGTCTGCAGCAGGATGCGACCGAGCGAGTGAATGTCCATCGCCGGCAGGGCGGCGGTGTTCCCTGCGGCAAGTTCCGGCGCGGCGTAATCGGCGGTGCCGCGAAACAGTGGCTGCATCGGTGAATGGATTCGAGCTGCGTTCCCAAGATCGATTAGGGTCACGTGCCCTTGCGAATCGACCAACACGTTGTCGGGGGTGATGTCTCCGTGGATCCATCCATTTTGGTGCAGGGCCTGTGTGGCCTGTGCAAGTTGCCTGGTCCACCACAGGGCGACCGGCAACGCAAATTGAGGGATTTCTGAGATCCGATCAGTCAGATTGAGAGCATTCAAACGTGGCATCACCACGTACGGCGAAGTGACTCCGTCGGATTGATCCAGGACAGGCACCAGATTGGGGTGTTTAATGCCGGAGGACGCAATGATTTGCGAGAAACGTCGAGCTGGTTGAGCAGCCGGAACACCTTGGTTGCTGGTGTTTGCGACAGTTTTTAGCACGTAGTCCCATCGGGGACTGTCGGCGGCGTCGGCGGCTTGGGCGAGGAACAATTCGGTTCCGTTGCCCTTGGCGATGGATTGTCCAACTCGCCAAATGCCCAGAATTCGTTGGGAATACGGGCTGTTCATGGAGCAGGTGGGCGTCTCGGCGGCAGAAGTTGGTTTTGATGACGCGCGGGATTTGCCAAACATGAGCGATCCAAACAGGAGACGAAGAGGTCTGGGAGCGGACGAACGGATTCATCCGGAACCGAGAATGACATCGACTCGGTGGATGGTTCCGGTCGAATCGACTCCCGGCGACCGGAAAAGTCCGCCAATTCGTCACGACTGCTGCCCCATTTCAGGGTTTCAGAGGTTCCAATGGGGAACGGTTGTGCGGGTTGTAAGAAGTGACCGGTTCATTCGGGGAACTTTGTCGATCGTGTTGACGTCACAAAGTAGGCATTTCGTTGACACCGGATCGCCCCTAACTAGACTCGCTGTCGCGGTTTGCTGTTTGTGGCCACTTCCGCATCGTCGCGAAGCGTCAAGAGACGTGTGACAGCACTGCTTCCCCTTTTCTGGTCCCCAGGGGCCCATCCTGCCAGAGACCCTCGATGATTCATCGTCAGCCTTCTCAACCGTCGTCGGATTGGACTTCTCAAGCCGCTTCGGAGCGAAATCCTTCCGATTCCAATGCGGGCAAAGGACGCTCGAAACGCCGTAGTGACCGGCGCAGTAAACGAACACAGAAACGCCGTTTGATGATGGAAGGGTTGGAATCACGCCAACTCCTAGCCGCCGGCGGAATCGTGCCCAGCACACCAGCTTTGGACGAATACGAAGGTCCACGCAACGTCGGATCCGTTTCGTCATTCCCGATGTTCGAGTCGGAAGCTCGCGGTGAATTTGGCGAGAACGACTTCTTTCAGGACGCCGAGTTCTTGCCATTGGGGAATGCGGCGGGACAGCGGGACACGATTGACCTGAGCGGAACAGCTGGGATCTTCCCACGGTCGAGCGGTGGCGTCACGACTGACATCGACGTCTTCTCTTTTGATTTGCAAGCCGGCGATATCTTGGACGTCGCGACTATTGGCGGATCCGCCCAATTCACGGTGATGCTACCCAACGGCCAAGTGTGGTTTGGCGTTGAGGGCGTTTTGGCCGGCTCGTTCCCTCAGTACGACACGTATCCAGTTGACTCACCGCTGCAAACGCTCGGTAACCAAGCCTTTGCCCAGATCGTTCCAGAAGCCGGACGGTATTCGGTATTGGTTTCAGCTGAGTCGAACAGTGTCGATTACACGTTGGGTCTGCGGACTTACCGGCCGGTGACTGAAAGTTTGCCGGTTGGAGAGGGACAGGTCATCTTCTTGGACTTTGACGGCGGTGCGTTTCCCCGTTCGGTTCTCCGAGAAATCTATGCCCCCGCTGGTGACCCACTTTTGGGTGGCGTCGCGCTGATCCCGGGCATTGAACAAACGCTGAGCGGATTGGGTGTTGTCAATCAAGCTGCGGGTGCAATCGAGGATTTGCAACTTTCGATCGCGGCCGAAGTTGAACGCATCTTCGAAGACGTGGGTGCAAAGAACATCAATGGTGACTTCGACTCAACAGGCAATCCTGGCGATTACGGCGTCACCATCCTCAATAGTTTGGAGCATGCCGATCCCGGCAGCAATCCAAATGTGTCGCGTGTCGTGGTGACTGGAACTTCGGTCAATTACGGCTTCGCGGCGACGGTTGCCGAAACGGTTGATGTCGGAAACTTTAGGCTCGACGAATACGCCATCGTTCAACTGGATACTTGGGTTCCCGTTGCTCAGGCTTTCCCTCGCTCACAGGCATCGAGTGAGTTCGATGTTCTGGCGTCATTCTTGGGCGCCGTTGCTGCTCACGAAGCCGCACACATCATGGGCATCCGGCACACTGATGGCGACAATTTGATTGTGAATGTTGGCAATGAAGGTGGTAGCCAAAACTCATTCGACCAGCTGGCGGGACTCGGTGTTGATGGGATCTATGGCACCAACGATGACAATCCTCCCACCTTTGAGACTGATTTCTTCTCTCTGGTCGAAGGCATTTTTGGAACCAACTACACCGCTCATTCCATTGCCTACGCCTTGGCAACCGGAACCGTTGGTTCAGCTGCGACCGGACGGATTTTCAATGACGCAAATGGCAGCGGCACATTCACCGGAGACACGGGACTTGGTGGTGTGACGGTCTTCTTGGACGTCAATGGCGATGGCGTTTTGAGCTCGACTGATCCATCAACCGTCACTGCTGCGGACGGTACCTACAGCTTGTTTGGTGCCTCGGGCAGCTACAACGTCATCGCGATGACGCCAACCAACTTCGTGGCAACCACGCCCGTCAGTCGTTCGGTCACCTTGGGAACTGGCAGCACGCTGCCAAGCTTTGGTTTCCGCCAAGTGCTTTCGGACGTAACCGGTCGGAAGTTTGAAGACGTGAACGAAAACGGTCTCTACGATGCGGGCGAGCCTGGCGTCGAGGGTGCCTACATCTACGCTGATTTGGACGGAGACAATCTTCCCGACCTTGGCGAGCCCTTCGCGATCACCGATGAGAATGGTCTGTATTCAATCGACTTGCCGGATGTGAATTACTCTTACGCGATTCGCGAAGTGGAAGAGGCTGGGTTCGAACGCACCGTTCCTTTGTCCGGTGAATACACCGTCACGCCGGGAAGCGGACCCGTCGACAACTACAACTTCGGTGGCCGTTCGTCACGTGATTTTGGTGACGCTCCTGATTCCTATGGAACATTGAGTGCATCCAATGGTGCCAGTCACGGTATCCTCAGCGGACTTTCGCTGGGTGCCACCGTTGATCGCGAAAGCGACGGGCAGCCGACGGCTGATGCGACGGGTGATGGTGCCGATGAAGATGGCATCCAGTTCACCGGACCATTGGTTCCTGGGACAACCAGTTCGATCCAAGTGACGGTCAACAACTCAACCGGTGGGCAGGCTTATCTGCAAGGTTGGATCGACGTCGATGGTAGCGGCACCTTTGATTCAGATGAACGCTTCATCACAAACCAAGCTCTGGCGACAGGCGTGAGTTCGGTACCGATCACGTTGCCAAGCTTCACCTTGCCTGTTGGCGGTTTGCTGGACACGTTCGCTCGTTTCCGATTAAGCCAAGACACCAACGTTTCGGCGACTGGTTTTGTTGATTCAGGCGAAGTGGAAGACTACGCCGTTCGACTGCTCAATAATGGCGATCTCGCCAATGACGACAGCGTCTCGGTGCCTCGTAACAGTCAAGGCTTCCCGATTGATGTCTTGGCCAATGACTTCAATTCGGCGTCCAACCCACTGACAATCACCACACAAGGAACCGCCGCGACTCAAGGCGTTGTGACAATCAGTTCAGGTGGTGCGGGTCAGCAGCAATTGCTTTACACGCCGCCAAACAACTTTGTCGGTCAAGACACAATCCAGTACCGTGTGATTGACACTCAGGGCAACGTGGCGACCGCCACCGTCAGCGTTAATGTGACCTTCCAAACCGAAGATCCAATCGCTCTGGATGACATCTATCGCATCCCTGCGAATGCAAACAGCAGCGGTGGTTTCCCACTGAACGTTCTGGACAATGACATCGCATCGGATGCTCCTGGCGGATTGACGCTGGCGTCGGTCACCAACGGGACGGCTGGCGGAACAGTTGTGCTGACCCAAAACAACCAATCGGTCCGCTACACGCCGGCCCCTGGTTTCACCGGATCAGAACAGTTCATGTACACGGTCCAAGACAGTGAGAACAACTTCTCGACGGCTACTGTGACCGTTTCGATCAATCCGGACGCTGATGCAGATGACTTGGCATCGTTCACCTTGGAAATTTTGGACGAAGTCAACGACACGCCACGTCCAACATTGCAACAAGGCGACGTCTTCCGCTTGCGAGTCAGCGTGGACGACCTGAGGAACTTGTCCCAGTTTGAAGCTCAAGGTCTAGCATCTGCTTTCCTCGATGTGTTGTACTCCAGTGAATTGGTTACAACCGTTGATACGAATTCCGCCGATGCATTCCCGTTCGACATCACGTTTGGGCCCAAGTTTGAAACACCTGGTAGCTTCCAGCTGGGCAACACTCTGACCCCTGGTTTGCTGGATGAAATCGGTGCGGCTCAGTCCATCTCGAACTTGAACTCCGTCAATACTTCTGAAGATGTCGCTTCGCACGTCGGACCAGCCGAACTGTTCACGGTCACAATGCAAGCGATTGGTTCGGGGATCGCAGTCTTCCAAGCTGATCCTTCTGACGCCGCCGTAAGCGAAACGATTCTCATTGACGAATCGTCTGCTTTGAACTTCGGTCAAATTCGATACGGATCCGTCGAAGTCGCGATTGCACCTCCTGGACCCGATTTCCCTTCGGCGTTGGATGATTCCTTCCCACAAGGTTTCGACAGCAACGGAGCGTTGATCACTAGCGTTGTCGAATCGCAGCTCGATGTTCTCGACAATGATTTGTTGGGAACCGGTGGCGAAGTCATCTCATTCGAAATCAATCAAGGTGCTGCCAACGGAGTCGCGATTGTTCGTGACAACGGCACGCCGAGCGATCCATCGGATGACTACATCGGATACACCGCGGACATCGGTTTCAGCGGTTTCGATTCGTTCACTTATGTGACAACGGTTTCCAGCCCAACGTTCGGGATCGTCACTAGCATCGCAGAAGTGAGCTTGGTCGTCGGAGCCAACCAAAACGCCTTGGCCGAATTCGACTTTGAATTGGTCGATGAATCTGGCTCACCCATCTCGACTGTTTCGATCGGTCAACGCTTCGGCATCCGCGTTGTCGCGGAAGACCTGACTCAGTTCGATCCATATCCCGTCTTCGCTGGTTTCTTGGACGTCTTGTATGACGCAGGACGAATCGTCCCATCGGACACGATCTCTGGCGATGATTTCGGGTTCGATGTCGTGTTCGCGGACGAATTCAACTCGTCGGCGGCTGTTGGCGTCAACACGCGTGCCGGATTGATCGACGAGTTCGGATCGCTGAGAAGTGACACTGGTCAACCTGCGACGGGCGTCAGCCCATTGTTGGCAACGTTGTACTTCGAGGCCATCGCACCGGGTACCGCGACGGTCACTGGCTCGCCCGCCGACCGATTCCCGTTCCAAGACACATTGTTGGATGACCGCGACGAACCAGTTGATCCATCGCAGATCATCTACGATTCGCTGTCGTTCACGATCACCGGAAGCGGTGAGCCACTGCAGAACACCAATCTGCCTGCTGACGTGAACGGCGACAACCTCGTCACCGCCATCGACGCTTTGTTGGTGATCAACGAATTGTCGCGATTGGATTCGGCGGCCGCTGGTGAACCAGGGTCAGCGAATTCGCAATTGTTCTATCACGACGTCAACGGTGACCGTCGCGTGAGTGCGATCGACGCTTTGCGAGTCATCAACTACTTGAACGATGATTCTGCTGGCGAATCGACTGCCGCGGCTGGTGAGCCTCTCTCGACAGGCATCCAAACGCTCGCGAGTGATGCATCAGACCAAGCCATTGGCGATCTGGCTGCCGAAGACAAGGTCACAGGCGGAGCAGTTGCTTCGACCGATGCTTCTGCCAACGGTGCGGTTGTGACCAACGACTCTGACACTGATTCGGACGACGATGATCTGCTTGATCTGCTGGCCGATGACGTCGCTGGGCTTTGGAGTTGATCACGACTCGACGTTGAAACGCAAACGAAAAAAGCGTGGCCAAGCATTTGCTTGGTCACGCTTTTTTTATTGATGGATCTGGCTCAACGCACTTTGCATTCGAATTCGATCGTCACGGTTTCACCGACGCCGAGTTCTTCGGTCAGTTTCCAGATCAATTGATCCGAGCCCGCTTGGTTGGGTTGGATGCTGAACTCAGTGTCCATCGAGGCGGATTCCGAGTCGACGACGTATTCCAATCGCGTGGTCAAGTTGTCCGTCACGACGACGCCGTTGACGGGTGAGTCACCCACGTTTTGCAATCGCAGTGCGAAGGTCACTGTGTCCCCAACCGGAGCGTGTTGTTTGTCGGCCAACTTGATCAAGTTGACGCGTCCCGCTTCGGGGAAGTCATACACAACGACGGCATCGACTTTTTGATCACGTGTCAGCGTTGGCGGTTTCAGGTCTTGGATTTCGACTTCGACCGACTCGTCGATCGACCAAGCGATGGCTGCGTTGGCGAAGCGTTCGACAAGAGCCAATTGCGACTCATCCAGTTCAGACAAGCTGAGTTGGCGAATGTTGGTCAGCAACGCGAGCACATCTTCGGCCACTTCGATTTGCTGGACGTTTTCGACAGGTACACCTCGATTGCGATCTCGCATCGCATCGACACGTCGCGTCAGTTCGCTGCGAGCGATCTTGGTGGTGTCGGTCATGACCAATCCGGGTTGATCCAGATCGATGCCGAGCGGACCGACAGGTTGAAACGTTCCGCCGACGGTGATCGAGCGATCGTTTTCGATTGCACCCGTGATGCGGCGTACGGAAGAGAAACGTGGCGAGTAAACGCAGACTCGGTTGGAGGCTGCGAATTCGATGTCGCCGGCTTCGGTCGTGTAGTGAGTGACGGTGTCCTCGGGTTGCAGACCGGTGATCAAGTCACCGCGAGTCAGCCGAGCATGGGGATCATGATCGCCGCCATCGCAGAGAAACTCCTGCGGGTCGACTCCCCACGGTGCACGCATCATCGGCATGGGCTGGCAAGCAAGACAGTCGCTCGTCAGTCCGTTCGTTGAACCGCATTCGCCTGCACAGGCGTTGCTTCCACAACCGCACGCGACCCGATTTCGGAAACCCACCTGGGCGATCGAAGTCGAATTGATCGAGGAGTTTGCTCCGGGGACATTGGAGGTCACCGAAGTGGAACCATACAGCGATGCGACATCCAGCGGAGGTTGAGTTGCAGCGACGGGAGTCTGCGCAATTTGCTGGTTTGGCTGGGCCGCGCGAACAGGCTGCGACGTGAGCGAGTTGGTCGGCGATGCAACCGGAGTGGCACAACCGCTGATCATCAACGCGGCCAATCCAACGGCAAACCAAGCCAAACACAGACGTGCGCAGTTCGTTGGTTGCGACTGGATCGCGATCTCGGAAAGGCGAGCAGGTTGCATCATGATTCCGGCTTGAAGATGGGAGCCCACGTGGGATAGCCAAAGAAAAACTGTGGTGCCAGTTCGTGTGAACGTGGCGGAGCGAGCGACCCGATTCGCAAAATCGCGACAACTCGGCCGAGGCGATCAGCCACTTGCAGTGGGTCTTGGAACTGTGAGACATCGATCGGGGTTTCACCGCCGGTGTCGCTGTCTGTCGTGGGTTCTTGAGCGAGTGGTACGGCGGTTTGTGGATCTTCGAGGTAGATCACTCGCGTGACCAATTGCCCGTCCAAAGCCGCTTGCAGGTCTTCTTCATCGATCGTGACGATGACTGGATATCGTGTCGCCAAACCCGGTGGTGGATAGGTTCGATCAACCATCTCCAAGGTCGGGAAAAGCTCGGCGCCTTCCGCTCCACGAATCCCGCTGATTTGAAAGCGGTAGACTTGGCCGACTAAGAGGCCCGCCATTAAGCCTGGTTCTGAATCTTGAAAGCTGCCCATTTGAGGCAACGCGAATCGAACGCCTTGCGGGCCTCGAATCTGAACCGGCTGGTAGTACGGTGCTTGCACACCCATCGCTGCCGTTCCGCCTGGTCCAGCCATTTGCCGCGTCGAAGCGATCATGCCAGGTGGCATGGCGCCGTTGAACAAACGGTGTTGTCCGTTGGGCGAAAGATACTGCGATGGGTCAGCAGCTGTCGCTGAAACGCTAAGTGCGATCACACAGGCGACCGCGATTGACGGCAGAGCCCATCCAGCGTTCAGCATGTTGCTGGGCGGAGTAATGCGTGCGATTGCCATGAGTCTCAATCCGGTTGCGATATTCATTCTCTGGCCAGGTTCTTTCGTTGCTCTGGGCAGTGACGATGCGGTGCTTTGTCGAAACAAAGCACCGCGTCGTTGTTCGTATCAATCAGGCCCGTGAGCCTGATTGTTTTCGGTGGTCACCGACTTTCCATTCCAAGCGTCACTGATTAGTAAACGCCTTGGCTGGCTTTGTCGTAGTGAGGTCGACCGTTTGGAACGCCTGGGTTGATGTTCTGCTCAGTGATCCGAACACGGCTGACCGGGTTGGGGTAGCTCATGCCAGGTTGTTGGCGAACATCGATTCGCATCTTCTCAACAGGTTGTGGAATGTTCATGTGAGTGTGGTTGCGAATCACATGCTTCTTCAAACCAGCGGGAGCACCCAATGGAATGTGAGGTGGTCCAGGCAATCCGATTGGCGTGCCAGTGTGCGGCATTCCGTACTGAGGAGCGTTGACGCCAGCGATCATGCCGGGCAATCCCATCGGTGTGCCAGACTTGCCAGCACTTGGTCCGCCGCATCCATCGGTCATCGCTGGAGCGAAAGGAGCAGGCAAGCCAGCGATGGGGGGACCCATCATGCCGCCCATTGCCATTCCGCCGTTGCCGCCAGCCATCTCGATGTCTTTGTCACCCAAACGGATGATGGCCAAGATGCTACCGCGACGGTCGGCTTCGACGATTGGGTCGATGCCTGGATCGAGGCGGGTGCTGACAAGTGTGTCGATACCGGCCAAGGCAGGACCTTGGAACTCGGGATCCGGTAGGTAGATGACTTTGGTGACGAAGTTACCAGTCAAGACTTGGTCGAAGTCTTCTTCGGTGAACTGGATCGGCACCGAGTTGTGAGCCAAGTAAGCACCGGTCCGTGGGTTGGCGTAGGCCAATTCAACGGTTGGGTACAATTCCACACCGGGACGGCTAGGAATGTTGGTCAACTTCAAGCGATACAGACCGCCTTGTGGGAAGTTCTGACGAGCGGGAACCACCATGGGTTCGCTGTCGAACATGCCGGCACCGGATTGGTCATAGCGAACTTGCATGCCATCTGGATTGCCAAAGGTAACCTGAGCAGTCGAAACCATCCCAGGCATCATGCCGGGTGGTGGCATCATTGCCACGCCGCCGCCAGGAGGAATGTTCGATCCGCCACCGAGACATCCGCCGCCACCGCAGCTACCGCCGCATCCGCAATCGCCACCGGCGAGTTGACGGAAACCGACTTGCTGAATTTCGGGGTTGCTCTGCCCTGCCTTCGCGATGCTGGAAGGCACTTCGCCGAGGACGCCATCGATGGCTCCCTCAGTGATCATGCCTTCGGTGCCTGTTGCAGCCGCAGGAGTGTTCGCTCCCATCATGCCGTAGGCTTGAGGACCCAACACACCGGGGCCGGGGCCTCCGACGCCTGGGCCAGGTTGCATCATCCGCTGTTCCGGAGGCAGGTTGTGGCGAACCGGCACACATCCGGTGGCGAGGATCGCCGTGGCCGCCGCAAGCGCCAAATGAGTGACGATTCGTTTCATCTTTTCCCCCGTCTTGGGTCGCTGGGTTCTTCCCCCAACACTCGTCATGAATTGAACAAGTCGACAAGCGACTCATTCGCGTTTCACGCGGCGTGGAACAAGAACTGGTTGTGATTCAATCGTTGAATCAAATCAAAATGGAAAGTCAGTGGTGTTCAGTTGTGACCAGATCTGACTGGACGCGAAGCGGGAAAACGACCTAAGATCGGCCAACCTTCCCCGCAACTGTTCTGTCAGGATCAGTCACTGCTCAGCTCATCGGCACGCGAGGGGGCATTTCTTTGGCAAAATCGTCATAACCTCCCCATGAAGATTCACCCGCACGACTGTTTTGACTGTCTGGACCATCACGACCGCTGCGGTACCAGGGTGAGTCGGCGGTTGGCCGGGAAGTCTCATCGGATGCGGAAAACGCTGGGAAAGCTGGCGTTTTGCCTCGTTGGTTGCTTCTTCCTGGGAGGCATCGCAACGGCGGTTTGCAACGACATTGCATCGAATTCAACAACTTCGATTGAGCCGAAAACGAATGGTCCCGCGGACCGGTTGATCTCACAAACCATTCAACGAGTTGCTCAGGGACCTGCATTTGACGCGAAAGTTCGCCAGCGGGTTTGGGTCAGCGGTCGCGAAATTTTGGGTGTGGGGACCTATGAACAAGCTGGCCAGGGCAGCGGGCAGTTCAATTTGCAAGTCACGATGCTGGATGGCGACGGCAAACACACGCTGCAACAAGTCAGCGACGGCCGATTGGCTTGGACACGAGAGCAGATCGGCGAACAGATCACTTTGCGACGAGTTGATGTGGGACGTCTTGACCAGTGGGTCAATGATTCACTCGCCTCGCTCTTTGGTCGCGGCTCGCTGAGTTCCAGCTCACCCGCCGCGTTGAAACCCAGCGTGCGAGTCGGCGCCTGGACAGAAATGCTGGACACCATCGCATCAGAACATGACCTGACGTTGCAATCCGGCCAACTCGAAGGACGCGACGTTTGGATTGTCAAAGGAACGTTGCGAGACGATGTGCGAGCACAGCGTTTACAAGAGTTTGGCACGACGACATGGCCAGAGCTCTGTCCCACACAGGTCGTGGTGTTGATCGCCCGCAGCAATGATCCCGAGTCTGACTTTGGCAAGGGACTGCCACTGCGAATCGAATACTGGGGCGATCCAGCAATGCCATCTTCCGTTGACGGGGAGAAAGCCTTGTCTGCGTCCGATGACGGTGGGCCAAGCGACGCTGACATCAATGCGAGCGAAGCCAGTGTGGTTGACGATTCCACGGTCGAGCCGCGAACATCCAGTCAACGAATGCTGAATTGTCCTTTGATCAGTTTGATTGAGCTGTATTCGTTGCGTCCGATTTCGCCACCGCCGATCGGACGTTTTCGATTCGAAAATCAAGACCTTGACGTCGAGTTCACCAACGAGACCGATCGCTACCTGTCCCGCTACGGGATCGCGATCACGGAACGTCAAAGTCGACTGCTCCGTCGCTAATGAATTCCAAATCATCTCGCTCTTCGCTTCCCACGGATGTCACGCTGGGAACCCGCTTGTTCTCATGGGCGAAACTGGTTCGATTGCCCAACGGATTCACCGTCGTCGCTGATGTATCGGCCGCGTTCTTGTTGGTGCTCGGCGCCAGCGGTTGGTTGCGATCAGGAGATGACACGGCTGGTTCCATCTGGCCCTCGATGGCTTTGGTGGTGGCATCCGGAGTCGCGTTGTACTGGGGTGGAATGGTGCTCAACGATGTTTTTGACATCCGAGCCGATCGTCGAGCCCGCAGCGAACGACCACTCCCACGTCGCGAAATTCGACTGGCCGATGCACGGTTGGTCGGTTGGACCTTGCTTGTCATTGGGATTATTCTCGCGTCATTGATCGGGTTGGTTCCGGGTGTGATCGCCATACTCTTGAGCGTTTGCATCGTCGCCTACGACGGTCCGTTCAAACGAACTCGCATCGCTTCGGTGCTGATGGGCGGATGTCGTGTTCTGAGCTTCCTGCTGGGATCCACCGCGGCTCACTCGGTAATCCCTGCGGAACAATGGCAGGGACGCGTCTCCGTGCTGGGCGAACCCGTCTGGATGCACATCACACCCGTCACGTTCGCCTTCGCGATCGGTATGGGACTGTACATCACCGGCGTCACCACGTTCGCGCGTCGCGAAGCGATTGGTGATCGCAGCATGCATCTGCCGCTGGGTTGGTTTGGCATGACACTCGGCGGAGTCGTGCTGGCTCTCGCACCGCGTTTTGCAGGTGTGTTGTCGAACGCTGACGTGCCAGTGAACTGGACCAAAGGTTGGCAAATTGATCCGGCCGTGATCTTCCCCGCGACGATTGCGTTGATGATTGTGCCGACGCTGGCGAGAGGTTGGACGGCGTGGCAATCACCGTCGCCCAAACGCATTCAGTTGACCATCAAATCCGCGATCATGGCGATCATCCCATTGATGGCCGCGATCACCATGCTCGGTGCCGGAGCCATCCCATCGCTCTGCGTCTTCGCATTGATGATCCCATCGATGTGGCTCGCCCGCCGCTTCCGAGTGACGTGAGCGAGACGA
Organism: Rhodopirellula bahusiensis; assembly: GCF_002727185.1. Classification (NCBI taxonomy): domain Bacteria; kingdom Pseudomonadati; phylum Planctomycetota; class Planctomycetia; order Pirellulales; family Pirellulaceae; genus Rhodopirellula; species Rhodopirellula bahusiensis. The sequence continues at coordinate 34,459 of NZ_NIZW01000017.1, read as the reverse complement.
TTCGACTTGAGCAGCTTTGCTCCGTCGAGATTACGATTGCATATAGTTTTTGATTTGACAATTTCGCAGAGTGTGCGAGAACAGTCGCACAACTCGATGTTTTCTTTTCTCGTTTGCTGGGTTTGCGTCGTCAAACCCCATTCATGTCATCGATGAAACTACGCCGCCAAATTGCTTGGGAGGCGGCACGTTTGATGTACTCGCGCGACGTCAGTGAGTACTACCAAGCCAAGCAAAAGGCGGCTCGAAGGATCCACAAAGGATGGGTCAAACCGGCTGACTTGCCCTCCAACGCCGAGATTCGCGAGCAAGTTCAAATTCTCGCTCGGTTGCATGAGGGAAGCGATCACCAAAGGCATCGCTTGCTGGAAATGCGATTGCGAGCCGCATGGTGGCTGCGTCAGTTGAAGGAGTTTCATCCCCGGTTGATCGGCAGTGTTCTCAGCGGCGCCATTCGGCAAGGTTCCGACGTGGACATTCACGTCTTTGCGTCCAATCCGCATCGCATCACGCTGAAGCTCGACGAATTTGGCGTCTACTATGACCTGCAACGCAAACGCGTGCAGAAGGATGGGGAGCAGAGGGTTTTCACGCACATCCATGTTCGCGATGAATTTCCAATCGAGCTCACTGTCTATCATCCATCCTTGCTCGGTTTTCGGTTCCGTAGTTCGATCACAAACAAAGCGATTGAACGGTCCAGCTTGTCCCAGTTGGAACGACTGATTGTGTTGGAGCACAACATCGATCCGCAGCAACAAGCTGCGAGGTTGAATGAAATGGATTCCTGCCCGGATCGTTTCGCCGTCTTTCTGTCGTTGTTGGTTCCTTTGGAAAACGTTCAGCAAAACCTGCGATTTCATCCCGAAGGCGATGCGTTGTTCCACAGTCTGCAAGTCTACGGGCACGCCAAGGAACAGATGCCCTATGACGAAGAGTTTTTGCTCGCAGCGTTGTTGCATGACGTCGGCAAAGCAATCGATCCGGATGACCACGTGTTGGCAGGCTTGGAATCGATCGAAGGGTTCGTGTCAAATCGAACGAGCTGGCTGATCGCCAATCACATGGAGGCACACAAAATCCATGATCGCACGATCGGAGCGCGGCGGCGCAAGCGTTTGGTCGCTCATCATTGGTATGAAGACTTGATCACTCTGGGTGAATGCGATCGAGCAGGTCGAGTCCCCGGGGCCCAAGTCGAGTCCATTGAAGAAGCACTTGACTACATCGAACAGATCGATGAAATGTTCGGTAGTTGAGTTCCAAAGTTCCGCAACAAATCGCCGAACCCGTGGTTTTTCACCTTAGAGCAAATGTTCTAACAACGCGTTCGTCGATGAAGTGAGGACTTCATCGACGGTTGTTGGATCAAGTGACGTTCCTGGCTCACCGCGTGATGATGTGTCGATTTTCCATAAGGGTTGCGATACAGGAACGGCGGGTGTCGCATCGATGAATTGGTTGAGCGATTGGGGCGGGATCGCCGTATCACTCATCGGATGAGTTGTGTCGTATGCATCTTCCGTCGGTCCGAATCGACAGATGAACGGTTGAGTAGCGGTGTTTTCGATTGGAATGAATTCTGACGCTCCTGAGGAAGGACCAAAACGCAATTGGTTGATGACTTGCAACGCGTCCAGTGCGGTTGATCGAGAATCTCCATTGACGTCAAAGTAGTGACCACTAAGACTCAACCGTGTTTCGGTTTGGGCGTGTGCGCTACTGAGATGGTTGATTACCAGCAGTGCATCCAGAGCCGAGACGCTTCCGCTACGATCAACGTCGTATGGAATGACGGGGTTTTGATCTTCGGACGTGGTTTCGAATTCGATCACCTGATCGCCTGCTGTCACGCGGTGGTACAGGCGGTTGTCGCGGATGATGGGTAGCAGCACCTCCCATTGTCCCGACCAAGTGAGGCTGGTGCCAGGCCCGACGGCAATTTGAGAGGGCCATGTCACAAGGGAATTGTCCGCGATGGACGAGTCGATCGATATTGACCCCAGGTCTTGACCGCTCAGGTCGAGGATGGACCGGTTTCCGACACGGTCGGTTGCGGTTGCAAAGAAATGGGAGGCATGGGCAGAGGTGATTGTGTGTTCGATGCGGTTAGTCGTGCCGGACTGTCGATGCGAGAGCGATCCATCATGGATCGAAAACAGTGACAATTGTGTGACACCCGAACCTTGGCGACCGAGTTCGTCACTGTCACTTGCTGAGGCACGGACAAGATGTGTGTCTGAATCAGTCTCGATGTCCAGCGAGATTTTAGGGGCGGTCACGTCAAACGACTGAATCTCAACGATGTAGTCTGCGCGCTGCTGAGAGGTTGGGATATGTCCCGGGTAATGATGCGTTGGGCCAATTGTTAGATCGGTACCCGGGTCGCCCGTGATTGTTCCTGTCACGACAAATTTTTGAGACCTTCGATTGGCAATTGGATCAAGAAGGAGAAACGAATTTGCGAACGTCCAGGTCGTCGAACGGGTATCGATCCGAACGTCAGTGTGTTCCGGCAGATGACCTATGTCGTAAGTTGTTTCATGATAGGGGTAGAAGAAGCCGAACTCGTCGCTGATGAAGGAGTCGGCGATAACGGCGGTCTCTCCGTGATCAGTCTTTTGAAAAATGGGATGGTTGAGGTGGAATCCTTCGATCGGCGCCTCACCATCAGCCAATGGAGCAATGTGAACCCAGAGTTCATACAGCCGGTCATTCGGAAGTTGGGCTGTGTTGCCTTCAACCGCTACGAAGTACTCGCCATCAGTGGGGATCACATAGTGTTGGAATGCACCCTGCTGCGGATATTGGTGATGACGCGAGCTCGCGGTCATGTATTGGCCAGCTTCGTTCGAAAGGCCTGACGTTGCAAAATAAGAGCTGGATCGATTGGGTGTCCAAACGGTGACCCAATCGCCGGCTGACGCGTCGATGCTCCAAAAATCGATGTCGTCATCTCGTTCCAACGATCCGATGCCCCGGACCAACCAATTCGAACCAGGTGCCTCAGGATCGAGATGGACTGCGCCAGTCCGGTCATCGTTTGCGGGACCCTCAAAAAGATACCCTTCTGGCAATTCATCGATCGAGAAGTCTGTCGAATAGCCATCGCCTTCCTCGAGCGGTTCGCCATATCGCGATTCGAAGCTAGCGGGCAGGTGCAGTCGATACTTGCCCTCACGCAGAACGTTCACTCCAGACTCAACGGAGAAGTGGAGACGGTCACGCTGTGCTTCTCCATGGGCGTACGCGAATTCGTGCCTGAGTGCGTAGGTTTGATCGTCCGAGGTACCGAACTGACCGTCTGCACCGGCTTCCACGATGGAGACTTCGGATGATTCGAACGAGCTTTCACTTAGGTTGCGATTGAAGGTCACTTCGAAATCCGACAGCATCTGGTCGGTCTCGACATTGTCCGAAGGTAGCCCGCGGATTTCCGTGACTTGGAACGGCACGGTGTCGATGACTTCCACGTTCAACACATACTGTCCATCGAAACCGGCGCCGTTCCCTTCCGGATTTGCCGCGACAAACACTTCATATTCCCCACGGTCGGTCGTCAACGCTCGAAAACTACCATCTTCGTCGGGAGAGATTTCGGTGAACGCTGAGCCCACACCATAAAGACCGATGACAGGTTCGACTTGACTCCACTCAGGTCGATCGATGGTGAACCGAACTTGAAGATTCGGTTCGAGGGAGCCGAGTTCGTACGTATCACGATCTGAAAGGAGGAGTGTCCCAGCGATTGATCCCCTCAGCGATCCATCCGGCGTCGAGTTCAACGCGATTGTGTCGCCATGTCCTTTGTACTGGTTTGCCTGTTCTCTCGATTCCAGCGTCTGGCCGGCAACAGTATCGACGCGCAATTCGTAGTCGCGTTGATACTCGCTGGAAATCAAGGTTCGCTTTTGAATGTGGATGTAGTATTCGCCGTCGCTCGGAGCTCGGAAACGGTTGACCAACGTCGACTTGTCGCCTTGTTGGTGCGTTGACAGAGAGCCAACGATTGCGTGGCCCTCGGAGTCCGTGACCGTGAGATCCAGGGTGTTAATCATCTCCGTCGTCAGCGTGACGCGAATGGTTTGTAAAGCCTCAGCCTCGAAGCTCCACCAATCGGTGTCGTTGAAGGTTTCAATGAGACCCACGCCCGATCGAGGCGTTCGCGAAAATCCGGTTCCGGTTGGATCCAATTGGAGTGGCAAAACGGTCGCTCGATCACGCTGGTCGTTGTCGAAACCTTCGAAGATTTCTGTGCTGTCGACGGCATCCAATTGGAAAAATTGCGAGACGACGTTGTCGCCATCCAATGTGTTTCCGGATAAGTCCGTGATGTCGGCATTCAGCGTCAGACGGAATTGCCCTGTGTCGAGCGGGCCATCCGTCACGATGAACTCGAAATTGGAACTGGTTTCATCGGTTGTCAGTTCGACGTCGAATGACCGGTCGTCATCGGTATCGAATTGACCGTCCTCGCCCGCTTCACGCAGATCAATCGAGTTGTTGTCCAACAACACTTCTTCGCTGAAGTTCAATTCGAAGCGACCGATCAGTTCATTGCCTACTTCGTCTGCTGCGGGCAAGCCCGGGGTTCCGAGAAGTTTCGGGGTGATGTCGTCATCAATCTCGATGTCGAGGATGTACTGGCCATGCAGACCGTATCCCGTGTCAGCCCGTACGACGGCATAGTACCTTCCGTCCGTTGCAATCGTGCCTTCGAAGACTTCTTCTGAAACATTGATGTCAAGAATTCTCTCGTAACCACGATAGAGTTCAACGAAAGGTTTCAGTGTGCTCCAGTGCGGAAGGATCGATCGGAGCGAGACTGTTGAGCCCGCGTTCAATGTTCCCAGGAAAAATCTGTCTTGTGGGGAGTCCGAGCCGAAAGCCAATGCTCCGGTGACTTTGGCCAATCGCGGATTGGTCGTTTCGTCAAACTCAATGTCTTCGGTTGTTGAATTGTGATTCGATTGTCTGGAATCAGTTTCCATCGCAATCGATTCGGAGACATCTAGAGAAAGCTGATAGGGTGCGTTTGCATCTGATCCTCTGGATCCTACGATCCGGACAAAGTACTGGCCTGCTTTTGACAATGAGGCTGCGTCAATCACACTTACATCGGATGCCAGCACATTTTCATCCGCGTCCAGTAATGTCAGTCCTCTTCCGTTGCCCGAAATGCGGACGGTGATTTCAGATGCCGCTGCTACGTCAAATGTCCAATAGTCCGGGTCTCCGTAGTAGCTGTTTAGCCCCAGGCCGGTTCGCGTCGTGTGCGAAAGTCCTGTTCCTCCCGAGTCAGGCGTCAATGGAATCGGCGTCGCCGTTTCAATGGTGTCGTTGTCGACTCCTTCAAAAACGAAACGTTCGGCATCAATCGCGATTTCGAACGATTTGCTGTACCCAGCACCAGCGGCCAAAGGATTCCCGAACAAGTCCGTTAGTTGATCCGAGATGGAAATCTGATAGTGGCCATCTGCGATGGGACCGTCCATGATGCAGACGACGAGTTCAGTCGGTGAATCAAGTTTGGATGTTGTATGGAAGAGTCGATCATCATCGGTAAAGAATTCGCCATCGACGCCAGCCTCACGTAGATCAATGATATGGTTCAGGTCGCCAGTCGCTTGGACTGGCTCACTCAACTCAAAACCAAACTCAACCAATGGCGAATCTGCGATGATATCGTGGGTGGGGATTCCCGATATCGATACGACTTGAGGGGCATCCGTGTCGGTGACGACAACGTCTAGCAGATACAGTGCATCGGGACCTGCAAACGAAGACACCGGATCATCTTCGTTTCGCGGAATTTCGATGATGGTCGACTTGCTGATGTAGGAGAAGACGTCTTTCAGCGTCCATTTGCCAGACTGATCCATGACTCCATCGCCATGCGATTCATGCGAGTGCAAGGCTGGCTCACCTTCCTGCCAATTGGTATAGGTAAGTTCTTCGCCGCTGGACCACCTCAGCGAATCGACAGACTCTTCTTCGCCCAGACTGATTCCAATCCAGGTTTCGCTATCGATTGGTTCAAAAAGCGATTGTTCTTCGGCGCTGTTGATCGCGAGCAAGTGTCCGCCGCTTTCGTGGGCCAATTGTTCCGCTTCTGTCTTTGTATTCCGACCTCGAAATTGATATCGGCTATTGTCAAAGACTGTTTCCTGCCGCACTCGCACCTCGTATGTGCCGGGACTTGGGATAACGGCTTCAACCTTGTCTCGAGCGGGATTTTGATCGACAACGATGCCGCGGGGGCCACGAAGCTCGATGATCGGTGCGGCTGTCCCGCCACTGGGAATGCTGGCGGTCAAATCGACTCGCGTTCCTTCCGCCAGAACTCCGAGCGAGTAGGAGTCGATGTCTTCGTCGTGCAGTCCGCTGGAAATCACACCGGCAACGCTTGCTGTTCCGATGCCCTGAAGTTCCGAAAGAAGTGGGGCAAGCGATTCGGTTTCGAAGGGCAAGCTCCCCTGCAGTACCCTCAGCTGATAGTTGTTGGCATCGTCGGAGGAAAATGACGGATCAACTTCAAGTAGATACTCACCAGCTTCCGGGACGAGGATCGATTTGTAATCGTGTGGGGAATATGGATCACTCTTGGTGACATAGTTCCCCTCCTCGTCGAAAAGAGTGGCACTGAATGTGAGTGCTAAACCACCTGAATTGACGTAGAGCGAAAGTTCCGTTTGCTCCTCAGTCGAAAGCGAAAATCGATTGCTGGTCTGATTCAGATCGCCGGTCGAGCGTGCAATTTGCAGGTCTCGTCCTTCCACAACGGGAGCAAACACGAGCGGCGTGCTATCGGGGATATCCGATGTGGCATCGGCGGCGAGCATCCATCGCGATTCCAATTGCTCCAGTCGCACGCGACGGTGGTTGGCAGTCGCACTCCTGCGGCGCGAACTTTGTCCGCGGCGGTTCCTTTGGGCTCGACCAGGAATCAAAGCTCTTCTCTCGAATTGAGTAACTTGCTGCGTTGGAGACTTCGAACCAATGGCAGCCAAATGTCAGCTCAGAGACCGAGTTGGATGCTGGATCGGTATTCAGTTCCAACGATTGTAGTTTCTCGGCATGCTCATTCCGAGCGTGCTTATCAAGAAGGGGCGTTTACGCTCAGTGAAATGCCGGTGCTCCACAAGGAAACGAGGTTCCGTGAGGTTGCCGGATTTTGTTGCAGCCATTGGCACATCGCGAGGCGTCGTTCGGGGCCCGTCGCGTCCTGGATCAACGCGGTGCGGACTTTGGGTTGGCCACCGGCCTCGTTTCGCCAAAAGCGTTCTGCTGATTCGTCGGCCAGGTGGTCGCCAAAACGAACGGAGAAGTCGGAGGTTTCGCCCACGAACAACACGGAATCGTCTTGGGCGAGCACCTGGTACAGGCCGCCTTTGGAGGAGCCGCTTTTCGAACTCGGTCCGGCGGTGGTGGTCCAGTTTTTGGCTGCTGAGAACTTGGGGGATGATCGCTCAGGTTCGTCCGCCCCGGGTTGGTGCTCTCGGGCGGTAGTCGCCCATGATCGCAGTTGGGTCGCACACCAACGAAGCGTCAATGGATCAGCGTCAGCCGCATGCATCACTGCTTCTCGATCAAATTCTGAAAGTAACTTCGGATCGGTAAAGACATCGTCCAAGCTGTGTTCGGGATAACGTTGCACTAGGATCGCCCACGCCAATTCAGCGGCGTAGCTGAATCGTTCGAGAGTGGTGGTGGGGATCGTTGTGGGACGTTGCGTGTGAACGCCCTCGGCGGTGAGTGCACCGGACGCGCGAAGTTCGATTAGTCGCTGGCGGCGGGAGGCAGCGGGCTCGCGTTCGGAGATCCGGCGACAGGCGGATTCCAGGCGATCGCTGAGGACCGGATCGAGCAGCACCCGATCGACGGAGTGGCCATCATGGATTTCGCGGAAGGCGTTGATCAATTCGCCATCGGTCATGGAACGCAGGGTTTCAAACTGGAATTCCAACTGAGGTCCCACTTGTTGGGTTGCCCAGCGTTGTCGTTCCTCTTCGCGAGCGAGTTTCTCCGCTTTGGTTTCGTTCTTCTTTCCGTTGGTGGCCGGGGCACTGCGAAGAGGGTCTGCGGCACCTGTCAGCGGATCGCCAACACGAATTTGTTCGAGACGTTCGGTTCCGAGCGAAACGTATTCTTCGCTCATTTCAAAGCTGATGAATTCGCGACCGAGTTTCTTGGCAACGGCGACGGTGGTGGCACTGCCGCTGAAGGGATCCAGCACTTTGTCGCCGGGGTCGCTGCAGGCTCTGATGATGCGTCCGAGCAACTGTTCGGGCATTTGACATCCGTGGAAACCGGCACGCTCTTTGAACGTGCCCGCGACTCGGGGGAAGTACCAGATGTCTTCGTCGGCCGTGAAGCCGTAAGGCAGGTCCTGAGGACGCAGGATCCAAGTGTCATCAGGCATCCGGCCTTTGCTGTTGGCTCGGCGGTCGTTGTAAACCAATTGCCGGGCCGACGGCACACGCACGGATGGATCGTCGGCGTTGAACTTGAAGTGTTTTTCGTCTTTGACGAAGTGAAACAGGTGGGCGTGCGAACGCGTGAACTTGTATTTGCAGTGCACGCCAAAGGTGTAATACCAGATGACCCAACTGCGGCACTGGAAGCCGATCTTTTGTGCGAGCACTTTCAGTTCGGCAGCGTATTCGTCACCAATCGCCAGCCAGAAGGCTCCGTCGTCGGCCAGCACCCGGTGCACACCGCGAATCCAGCTCTCGGACCACTGCAGGTACTCGTCCGTTTCCAACGAGTCGTCGTAGACGTCGTAGGTGTAGCCGATGTTGAACGGCGGGTCAGCGAACGCCAAATCGATGCATCCGGCCGGCAGCTCTGCCATGCCTTCGACGCAATCTGAAACGTGAATTTGTCCGAACGCTGGGGAAGTCTTCAAAACATTCGGATCCGTTCATGGGCCACAAACAATCAACTGTTGGGCCGGATGATCCACCATAATCGTTCGAAAATCAACGCCTCGTCATCTCCCGACGCGAGCGCCTGGTGTGCCAGTTCCCGTTCGGAGGAGCTGAGCTTCAGCTGACCCGCCAAATGGGCGACGTGATCCAAGCGGCTGTCGAAATCAGGCAGACGAGAAATCCAGCCGGGAACGATCATTGAAGACCGCATGGGATAGCCCGTGGAGGCCACCGCGGCCTTGCGATCGCGGTCCTTGTCTGGACGGCGGTCACCGGCGCCGGAGGGTGTTCCATCGGCGGACAACTCGCTGCCGAGAGGCTGAGCCAGCAACGCGTCACGACCGCTGTCAGCCGGCCAGTTTGGCTTGGCATCCAGCTGTGCGACTTGCAATCGACGTTGAGCGGAGCCAGGACGACGGAACGGCGATCGAGCCGCCATCGCGTGGACCGCGGAGACGGCATTGGACCACTGCTGATCGTCGGCAACCAAGATTCCTTGCGGCGACATCGCATCGGGCACCGAGCGAGTCATCACGGCATCGGAAAGCAGAATTGATAGGCAACGAAGCACATCGAAATCACTGGCGATCAGATCGTCGACCAAAGGACGAAGCGTCTCAGGAGGCACGGATGCTGCAGAGGCAACAGACAGATCAAACGGGCTGGTCGTGGATGGGGAATCATGAACCAACGCGAAAAGCGTCGACACGATGCCTTCGGCAAGATCTCGCGAGCCGACCAAGTTGTTGGACCAGGTCTCGGCTTGTTTGTCGGACGGAGGACTCGCCAATTGCCGGCGACCATCCAATGTGTCGTAGAAGATGTCCTTGTTCGCTCGCGATGGATTCAGCAACGGAGCCAACCCAGCGGCGGCGGTCCAGTAATCGGACTGCGACGGGACTTCGTTGCCCGCGTTGGGAACATCGTGGCAACGCTGGCAACGCAAGTCTTGGTGATTCGTCAAGGCGGCCGTTTTGACAGTGACTTCGTGCAAGTCCGCCGGCTGCAACATTCGAATCCACGGCGTCGCGGCGGCTTTCTTCGAATCCGATTGTTTGTCGCCCTGAGGCGTTGCATCTTCCGATGAAGGACGCATCCAAGACGCGATCAATCGGTCCGCGCCGGATCCCGACTTCAGCACTTCGCTGAGAGACTCGGCGGCGTTTTCCTGCTTGGGATTCTTTCCAAGGAATGCGGCCAGCAAGCGGTTGCTGATCGCTTGTCGGTTGGATGGTTTCTGGATTGCGACTCGCGTGGCTTCGACATCGCCGATGGCATCGAGGGGAATCACAAGCCCCAGACGATCGGCCAATTCTTGTTGAATCGATTCCTTGTCTCGTGAAGGCGTTGGGCTGACGCCGAGACGCTTCCAGTGCGATTGCCAACGCTTGTCGACATTCTGTGAGACCAGCGTGATCGGCGGGGCGGAGCCAGGAGTTCGGTTCGGTTGAACGTTTGGTTGATCGCGCGAGTCCGCCGGATCCGTTGTGGATTCGTCAGAGCCTGTGCTGCTCGATGGATCGCCAGCCAACTCGATCGGGCGAGGACGTTTTCGCGGCGCCGGTTCGGGAGTTGGCGTGGACGCACCTTCTTGATTCTCGGCGACTGGCGCAGGGCCAGGAATCGACGGAGTGTTCTTGGCTGCTTCGTCGGCTTTTGCCTGCAGCGCCAAGTCGGATCGGTACTTCAAACCGACAGCAACACCGACGCTCAGCAACAAGGCAGCGGCGGTGCCGATCAAAAGGGTGACGATCGAAAGTTTTGAGGTGAACGTCGGTGATTGCGAAGTCGCACTGACGGATCCGTTCTTGGACCCCGCGCGTTTGGAAGGTGAACCTTCGTCCTCATCAGCCAAACGTCGTAGGATGAGTCCAGTTTGGTCGGGAGGTGTTGGACCACCGAGAGCTTCCTGCAAGAGCAGGTCCAACATGGCCTCATCACGCAACGAATCAGGTCCCTGGTTCTCAGGTCCTTCGTCGTGCGGTTCGGCGGGTGATGGGTTGGTATTCATGACGATTGAGTAACGGTGCGAAGTTTTTCTTCCACACAATCTCGAAGTTGTGCTTTGGCTCGCTGCATCAGGTTTCGGGCTCCGTGGTCGGAGATGCCGAGGTTTTCACCAATCTGCACGCGAGGTGTGTTGTGAACGAAACGCATCGCCAAGGCGTCGCGAGCACGTTCGGTCAGGCTCTCCATGCATTCTCGGAGGGCCTCGACGGTTTCATTGCCCGTCAAATCCTTGCCCGCCCAACGCTGCCAACTTTCGTCCAGCAACTCGGGTGAATCAGAAAGGTGGATCCGTCCAAACTTTCGGTGATAGGAAACGAGGAGGTTGTAAGCCGTCCGTCGCAAATATTCTGAGGTGGCTTCGTCTGAATGTTGAACGAAGTTGTCTCGTCGAAGTACACGCAGAAACGTCTCCTGCGTCAAATCGTCCGCCGTGGCGGCGTCACATCCGAGCAGTCGCAAATACCGCCAAATTCCATCTTGGTGGCGGACAACCAATTCAGCTGGTGAAAGTTCACTCACACATCCATTGGCCTGGGTCTCAGGCCACCAATTCACGAATGAGCTTTCCGCCGCCAGCAATTTTCATCGGTCGTCCGTTGTTGCTGGTGAAGGTGGTTTCGGTTGAAATTCCCAAGCCTTTGCAGACTGTCGTCATCAGATCTTCGCTGCTAAAGGGTTCTGTCTCAACCGCAGTTCCGTCGGAATTGGTCTCGCCGACAGCCAAACCGCCCTTGATTCCCGCTCCACCGACGACGCAGGACCACGCACGAGCGAAGTGATCTCGGCCCGCATTGGCGTTGATCCGAGGAGTTCGGCCGAATTCGCCCATCCACATCACGACGGTGTCTTGCAGCAATTCTCGCTGAGCCAAGTCTTCCACCAAAGCACTCATGGCTCGGTCCAAGTTTGGCAGTTTCGTGTCCTTCAACGTCGCGTGAATATTGTTGTGCATGTCCCATCCGCCCAGATCGACTTCGATGAAGGGAACACCGGCTTCGACCAAACGGCGGGCGAGCAGACAACCTTGGCCGAAGTTGTCGGTTCCGTAGCGTTCTTTGACTTCGTCGGGCTCTTTCTCGACGCGGAAGGCCTCCATTTGCTCGCTGGTCATCAGGTCCAACGTTTTGCCCAAGACTTTCGCGTGTTCGGCCGCGGGCGTATCACGCGTGCGTTTCGCGAATCCGGTCTCGATCATGTTGAGAGCGGCCATGCGTTGCAGCAATCGTTGGTCGTCCAGATTCATCTTCAGGTTGCGAACGCGACCGTTGCTGGTGACCGAAAATGGCGACCATGCCATCCCAAGGAAACCAGGTCCGGCACCCGCGCCACCAACCGAGACAAACGGCGGGATCTCCAACTCGGGACGTTGTTCGATCAACTCATGAGCGATCACGCTGCCGTAGCTGGGGTGTTCGATGTTTGGGTTAGGGACGTAACCCGTGTGCATGTAGTAACTGCCGCGGCTGTGATCCGCCTCTCGCGTCGACATGCTTCGCACGACCGATAGGTGCTTCATTTGTTGAGCGACCATCGGCATGTGCTCGCAGATTTGAGCGTTGCCGGTCGTCGAGATCGGACGGAAGGGACCGCCAGTCGGAGCACCGGGTTTGAGATCCCAAATGTCGATCGTCGCGGGGCCGCCACCCATCCAGAGCAAGATCGCGGATTTGCGATTGCGTCGCATCTCATCGGCTTGCGCGGCGATGTTGCCACCCAAAGTCCACGCGGCCGAGGCGGCTGCGGATGAGCCAGCCAAGTGGCTCATGAAGTGACGACGAGTCATGCCGTTGGGGGTGGAAAGATCCATGGTGAACTCCGAGAAAGAAAAGGTGGTCGGTTTGAGGCGGTGGACGAACCGCCGCGGGTTTGTTTTGAGAAGAAGACTCGCCGAGGTGACGGGTCTCGAGGTCGATTCAACGCAGCGTCAATGCTGCATGATGAATTCGTTGCTGTTCAGGATCGCCCACCACATGTCTTGCAACATCTCGGGCTCGTTGCCTTTGCGGGCGACCAGCAGCTTGCTGGCGATCGACACTTCGTTCTTGGTCGGGCGACGCGCCAAACCACTGAGGAACAATCGTGTCACACGGTCTTTCGGTGAGCGACCGGATTGGCTGAGTTGATCCAGGAACGAACCGGCTTCCAAGCTGATTGCGTTCTTGGTCAAGTCACCGTTGAACAACATCAAGGCTTGAGGAATCGATCCGTTGAAAGTCGTCGTCTCGGTTCCTTCGTCGTTTCCAAACGCGACGACGAACTGCGACAACCATCGACGACGCTCGGCTTCCTGTTGTTCGTAGCTGCCTTTGGATTGAGCGTTGCTGGCGGTGACCATGGATGCGTAGAGTTGTTCGGCACTCATCTGACGCAAGTAGAACCGCGAAAATTTGGGTGACTCGCCGATCGTTGGGTCGTCAATCTCATTGCTGGTGCTCAGAGTCGATGCCAATTGATAGGGTCGGCTGAGCGTGATCCAGGTGATCAGCTTCTTCAGGTCATAGCTGTTGGCTCGAAATTCTTTGCCAAGGTTTTCCAGCAACTCAGGATGCGACGATGGGTTGTGTGGACCCAGGTCATCGATCGGGCGAGTGAAGCCATAGCCGAGGAACATCGACCACATGCGGTTGACGATCATCTTGTCGAGGTACTCGCTTTGCAGCATCAAGCGTCCGAGTTCTTCTCGACGATTGACGTCTTCGACAAAGCCACTCTTTTCGATTTCGGTGCCGTCGGTGAAGACTGGATAAGCGACCTTTTGAAGACCGTTTCGCAGTTCGTAAAACACAAGCGCGTCTTCGGGGTCGTTGGCTTCTCCGGCGAAGTCTTGACTGACCAATTCGGCGGACTCAATGTCTCGCGTTCCGTCGACAAACCGCCGCAGTGCGCGAGTCTGACGGAAGAACGCGTTGAACTCCCAAAACTTCTGTTGCTTCCACTGGTTGAACGGGTGGTTGTGGCACTGGGTGCACTGAACTTGTTGCCCCAAGAAGATTCGCGAAACGCTGCTGGTCGCGAGCGTGCCTTTTTCCGCATTGACTTTGTCGACCAAGAAATTGACCGCGCCGTTGAAGTTGGCGTTGCCAGGCATGGTGGAACCTTCGGCGGTGACCAACTCATACGCGAGTTGGTCATATGTCTTGTTCCCGGCGAAGCTGTCGCGAAGGTACTTTTGCATGCCCGTTCGGTTGGTCAAATCTCGCCGGTCGGTTCCGCCGCTGCGACCGATCAGCAAGTTGGTCCAAACGGTCGACCAATGGTTGGCATATTCTTCGGTGTAGCGATCGTCGTTGAGCAAACGATCGACCAGATTGGCTCGTTTGTTGGAGTCACGGTCGCCCATGAATTCCGACAGCTCTTCGAACGATGGAATTCGTCCGATGACGTCTAGGTAAACCCGTCGGCACCAGGTCGCGTCGTCGGCTTCCGCGGCGGGACGAATCGAGAAGTCACGCCAGACTTGTTCGACCGAATCGTTGATCATCGCCACCTGAGGCGGAACCGCTGGAGCGGCAGCCTTGGCGGTGGAGACCAATGAAGGACAAGCGAGGGATCCCGCGATCAAAAGCCCGGAGAGGGACAGGACGATCGATTTCATGAAAAACGCTCGGCGAAGTTAGACGAGAAGTGCCCCGCAAATCCCGGTGGTGGCTCATCGTGAGAAAAGGATGAGCGAGCGGGTTGGAAGCGGGGCGAGACAAGAATAGAACGTCCGCCCGCGGGGAATGTACCCGCAAGCGGCCGATCATCCGCGGACGATGGACATCTATTTTAGTCCAATTCTGGTCGCTTCCGCCAATCAAGCGTGATTGCGAGAAAGGAGTTTTCGTCCGCGGCGCGTCACAATCGGACGCGAAATGCCCTGTCGCTATGCCTTAAGATTCGCCGCGGAGGGGATCGCCGACCCTCACGCTTGTTCGCGATCAAATTCAGCGAGCGATCCGGATCCGGCAGAGCTTGTCATCGGCGGTCATGTACAGCCACTTTTCGTCGCTGTCGAACGTGCAATTGCTCGTTCTTCCACCCGTGATGATTCGACCCAACCGTTTGCCATCTGGGTTCATGACATAGATTCCGCCGGGGCCACTGGCGAACAAAGTTCCATCGCTATGAACGGCCATGCCGTCGGGAAGCCCCGGGAATTCTTTCATCGCTTCGCTTGCGTTGCCGAGCACTCGTCGCTGACCGAGCGTGCCATCGGACTTCAGTGGGTAGGCCATCCAGATCGGTTCTTGAGGATCGCTTTGAGCGACGTACAAGGTTTTCTCATCCGGTGACAATCCGATGCCATTGGGGCGAGCGATTGAATCCGTCAGCAAAGTCACTTCGCCCGATTTCGCGACTCGGTACACGCCACAGAAATCCAGTTCCCGTCGTTTATCTTCGGCACGCTCGGGCAAACCATAAGGCGGGTCGGTGAAGTACAAGTTGCCAGCTTGGTCGAACACCAAATCATTGGGACTGTTCAGTCGTTTGCCTTGGTAGTTGTCAACGATCGTTCGTTTGCCACCATCGACGGTCAGAACCGATACGCGGCGGTCACCGTGCTCGCACATGACCAAGCGACCTTTCGCGTCCAGCATCAATCCGTTGCTGCCGGGTTCCAATCCATAGTAGGTGTTGCCGGTGTATCCGCTGGGTTGCAAGAACAACTCGATGCCTTTGCTTTCACTCCAACAAAAGATGCTGTTGCGTGGAATGTCGCTGAACAACAACGAGCCTTCCTCGCCATCTTTTTTTGCTGGGACCCAGACGGGGCCTTCGGTCCAAGTGAATCCGCTCGCCAGCACTTCGATCTTTGTGTCCGAAGCGATGTATTGATTCAGGGAATCATCCAGTCGTTCAACGTGTCCGATTGTCGATGGTGTTTGAGCGACCGCACGAGACACGGTGCCGACCGAAACCACCGCGGTGGCCACAGCGGCCATCGCGACGGTGCGAGTGAGGGAAAACGAGAATGACATCATGGTGGGGATCTCGATGTGGGGAGAGCGAGAATTGGGAGGATGGGGGCGTCGCATCTTATCCACGACGCCGGCGCGACACAAATTTTCGCGACAGGCAGCTGTCGCCGTGGATGATCATTCGCACATCAGTCTTCGGCTGAATTTTAATCTTCCGCCGAATAACGAATGTCGCCGCGACGCAAACGAGCCTGCCATTTCTTGATGTCGCTGGTTCGTCGAGCCACATTCTCTTGGTCGGGACGATAGCCCAACGTGTCTCCCACGATGTCTCGCAGGTTTTCGATCGCTAGGACTCGAACCGACATCGAGCTCGAATTCAAATGCTCAATCAACTTGGCATCCGCACCAGCTTCGAGCTGGTCATTGTTGTAGCCAACCAGCAATTCAAACAGCGTGTCGCCATCCGCTCGTTCGGCCTGTTCGATGGCCTCATCGATCGCTTTCGCCGCTTCCGCATCCGACGCCATGTGCTGGCGTAGTTGTCGGAAGTGCTCGGTGAAATACAGGCGATGGCGGGGCGTGCTGAGGATGCCGGTCGCGCCGAAGTAGACATCGGCTCGTCCAATCAGCAGCAACGTTTGGGCGGCCAAGGCCGAGACTTCGACGCGGCGAAATGCCATCGCTTCGCGAAGTTCTTTTTCGAGTTCCTTGTCATCGAAGGAGCCATCTCGACTGACGAAGTCCAGCAAACCCTCGCGGGCGGAGGTGACCAACAAATCGGCTTTTTCCGGCGGGTCGATCCAGTTCGGCAATCGTTCGACGTCACTCACCACGGCTTCCGATTTGCCACGTCCTTGCCATTGCTGACCGGACTCGAGCGTCACGATTTCAGGATTCTGATCGACTTCGGCTTCTGCTCCTTCCGACGGTTGTTCTTTCAATTGGACTGAGCCTTGGACCGCGATGACTCGGTAGACCGGCATGCGGTTGGCGGGAACGCGTGGGTCCATTCCAAGCGGTCGGAAGTGGGTCACTTCAATCGCCAAAACGGTTTGCGATTCAGGCATGGTCAACTCGATCGTGCGAGGACCCAGTTGCCAGGTCGCCGTCACGTTCTCTTGCGTTGACGCCAGCAACAATCTTCCATCGTGCAAACGAGTGATTGTTTGAGCGAGCGAAGCGTTTTTCGTTTGGTCGTCTGCTGCATCTTCGTCGGCAACGTTCTCTTCCGCTTCTGCTGTGTCGGCTTCTTCCGGTGAAGTCGCTTGAGAAGATTGCACTTCTGAAATTGCCAAACGAGTCGGCCCAGCGAGCGTCCATTCGACGCCTTGATCACCCGCCAAAATCGGACGGTACAACGAAGGTGCCAGCACCGTTTGACCGGCACCAACAAATCGCAGTCGATCGTCCTCGGCGATTTCAGGATTCGCTTCCGCGTCTTCGCCAGCGGCCTTCTTCACGGCAGGCCACAAGCGTCGCCAGCCCGCTGTGTTGTCGGTGGCGGGTTCTTCACCATCATCGGTGGTCGCTTGACGCCCTTGAGCTAGAACAACCGATTGCTCGTTGACCAAATGAGCAACTTGTTTGCCACTGGGAACGCTCGGTGATGGGGCTGGCGCGGGCGGGGCATCCGCGTCAGTCGCATCCGTGCTGGTGTCTGTTTCAGCGGGCGATGTCTCCGGTGGATTCATTCCCGGCGGAATTGGTGGTGCCGCATCGACGGCCTCAGGCATTTCCTCCGGTGTGGTGTCTGGGACGTCTTCACCGGTCGTCGGCGATTTGTCTGGAGTGGTTTCGCCCGCGGAGGTCTCGGCCGGTTCGGTCCCAGGATTGGTCGACTCAGCCGGAGTTGTGGGGGCTGGAATGACGGCATCGCTGTTCGAAGAATCCTGACCAGGCGACGGGGCGACATCTGCCGAATCTGTTTCAACGTCTTCGGACGCGTTTGGCTTGGTCGGTGCCGAATCGGAAACCGGTGGTGAGGTTGATTGATCCGTGTCTGTTTCGGCGATCGGTGCGGCGGGCGATGGCGTGTCCAAGTCTGTGCTGGTGACGAGATCGTCATTTGAATTGTCTTGTTCAGCGATCCGGCGTTCGCTCAACGGAGCAAAGATCTTGCCGAGCGCGAACAGCAAAACGGCAACCAAGGCGAGCGACACCAACCAAGGTGTGATTCGCGAAGGACGCACCATCCCACCGTAGCCATCCTCTCGCATCATCGCTCGCGTGGTCCGAGCCACCAATTCGGCTTCGGACCGAGACGAGGATGGGTTGGCGGAATGACCGACGGGATTTCTCAAACGAGTCGGAGCGTCCGCCACGCCGGAATCACTGGGCCCGACCGGAGTGATTGGCTGGGCCGAATGGGTGTCGTCTTGGCCGATTGTGGCGTCGTCGGAGCCCCCGGCGCCGGGGACTTCCGTGGCAGCATTCCCATCACCGGGAATATCCAGCGACGAATAAGAAGCCGTTTCCGCACTCGAAATCGTCTTGGACGGACTCGCGTCGGGAGCCCGTTCGATTTGCTGTTCCATATTGCGAAGCGCTTCGCTGGAGGGCAACGCGTAGATTCGTTCTTTCAATCCATCGCTGACTCGCGCGGGTTGCCCCAGAACCATTGTCAAAATCTGGTGGCACGCGGCGGCTTCGGCCAAAGTCGTGTCGGATTCCAAGCAGACTCGTTCGACCTCCGCGATTTGTTCCGCTGACAGGGTGCTGTCGAGGTATTCGCTGATGACGTTGGCATTTTCCAGCGGGCCGACCGCGTCAGGCGACATCGCACTCAAACTGGGGTGGTCCATCGCGGATTGGATCCGGGCCACCAACGAAGTCGCGTAGCTGCTTTCCTCGATTTTCTGCTTCAACAACTTCTCGTCGTTGTCGTCGAGCATGTCGTCGAGATAAGCCAGCAAGGTTCGCAGGGTCAAACGCATCGGACAGTCCGGTCAAAAAGCGGGGCTGGTGGGACGGCAATATCAGCCAAAAAACAAATCGGTTTCGTTCGGAAGACACACGATTCGGATGTCCTCCACCCTTGTTAGTGACGTGCAGGCGGTGAATCCGTGCAGAGAAATCCGGAATTCAGGCGAGAATTTGGTTGGGGCACGCCATTTCGGGGCCCGGTCTCGTCATTTCGAGGTTCGGCGGTCATGATTGGGCGTTTCCAAGCCCGTCCTCCCCGTCAAATTTCTCGTTCATGGCTTCGACCTACAAAGACGCCGGCGTCGATCTGGATGTCTACGCTGAATCGATGAGCCGCCTGCCTCGGCTGATGCACCGCACGTTCAGCCCCCGCGTTATGCCCAGTGACGGTGGTTTCGCCGGACTGTTTCGCTTGGATTTCCCCGGCAAACTGTTCGCTCGCAACTACGAAGAACCGGTTCTGGTCAGCGGCACCGATGGGGTCGGGACCAAGCTGAAAATCGCTCAGACGATGAATCAGCACGAAACGGTCGGCATCGATCTCGTCGCCATGTGCGTCAATGATTTGATTTGTACCGGCGCGGAACCTTTGTTCTTCCTCGATTACGTGGCGATGGGGCGAGACGACCCCGCTCGTTTGGAACGCATCGTTCAAGGCATCAGCGATGGTTGCGTCGACGGTGACTTGGCCCTGCTAGGCGGCGAAACCGCCATCATGCCGGACATGTACGGCACCGATGACTATGACTTGGCCGGGTTCGCAGTCGGCGTCGTCGAACGCAAACGGTTGGTCGACGGGCACTTAATCGCCCCCGGTGATGTTGTGCTGGGGCTGCAAGCATCGGGACTGCACAGCAATGGGTTCTCGCTTGTTCGAAAGATCATTGCCGATCATGGGCATCAGTGGAGCGATGTGATTGACGAATTGAACGAAGAGACCAAGACTCCTGAAACGCTCGCGCAAGTCTGCCTGCGTCCGACGAAGATCTATGTTTCGGCAATTCGTTCGATCCAGGCTCACTATCGAGTCAAACAAGTCCTGCACGGAATCGCTCACATTACCGGCGGCGGCATTGAAGAAAACTTGGATCGGATTTTGCCACCGGGTGTGAATGCGGAAATCGATCCGAATGCTTGGACGCCCAACCCGATTTTCCGTTGGTTACAACAAACCGGTGACGTGGCAACCTCCGAGATGCGACGCGTGTTCAACATGGGCATTGGCATGGCGGTCGTCGTCAACGAATACTATGCCGCCAGTGTCGCCAGCCAAGTCGCTAAGGCTGGCATCGAGTGCTTACCCATCGGCCGAATTGTCGAAGGTACGTCGAAAGTCGTCTACAAAGACGCTTGAGCCGCAAGCCGTGGTTCGTTCGGCGAGTCGTCGTCTTCCGCATCACCGTCCGTTGAATCGTCCTCCGGCATTGGTGGGCGAATCCACCATGCGGCGATGGCCAGCGGTGACATCAGTGCCGTGAAGATCCAGATGGCCGGCACGTAAGAGCCGCTCATGTCTTTCACCGCTCCCATGATCAGCGGACCACATCCGCTGCCCGCGACGGTCGCGCACCAAACCGCGCCGCGGATGCTGCCCAAATGTTCGCGGCCGTAGTACCGAACCCAGACGACTCCGGTTGTTGCGATCAACACGCCTTGGCCGCCACCAAATAGAAACGAGTAAGCATGCATGGCCGAGGCGGACTCGGCCGGGGCCAACACAACCAATCCGGCCGTCAGCATGGTGGCTCCGAGACCCAGCAACAAGTTCAGCCGCAGATGGTCGGCGGCCAGGCTGCCGACGAATTGGAACGCCAGCATCGACAGGCCGAACGTTTTCATCAAGTTCGCAGCCGTGGTGGAATCAAACCCTCGATCAGCACACATCGTGAACAGATAAAAGACGATCCCGGTGCCAATCATCGCCCACGTCGCGCTGGTCAACGCGATCACGTAGTACGACTTCGTTCGGATCACTTCCCTCAATGCCCAAGACCGTTCGATCGTCACGACCGAATCGCTGTCTTCGCGAAGGTCGGACTCGGACCAACCGTCCAGTCGTTGTCCGATGTCTTCGGGGCGATTGCAAAAGAACAACGCGATCAAGGGTAACAATCCGATGACCAAGATCCACGCCAGCGTTTGATAGGTCGATCGCCACCCGTTGTTTTCGATTGCTCCCGCCAAGATGCCCGGCACGTACGCGAATGCGAAGGACGTCCCAATGCTGATGATCGCGGAGACCCTGCCGATTCGTCGGCGAAACCACATGGATGTGGTGTTGCCTGACA
Source organism: Rhodopirellula bahusiensis (assembly GCF_002727185.1). NCBI lineage: Bacteria > Pseudomonadati > Planctomycetota > Planctomycetia > Pirellulales > Pirellulaceae > Rhodopirellula > Rhodopirellula bahusiensis. Next base: position 13,405 of record NZ_NIZW01000017.1, on the reverse strand, counting down.
ACAAAGTCAGCGAGCCTTGACCCAAAAATCGGAGCAAGAAAAACGCGATCAGCAGGGTGGCGAAACCTTGGACAGTCGAAGCGTACCAGCACGTCGCCGCCAGGGCCGTGACAATTCCCAAGGAAGACCAACGCAAACCGATGCGATCTGAAATCGGACCGACGGTCGAGAGCGGAACCGCGGCGAGCAGCGTGCCGATCATGTACGCGAGTGCCAACCGGCTTTCGGAAAGCTCGAGCGATGTCAGCAGAGCCGGAGTGAACGCGCTGACCGCGAATGTTTGGCCGGGGCTGGTTCCGACCTGCATCGCCATCGCAAGCGGCAGCATCCAGTAGCCGTAGTAAAACGGTAAACGGGGAGCCAATCGGCTCGCGATCGCGGACATTCAGAATCTTGGAACGGGGGTGAAACGGGCAACAACCGGTGTCGCGCCGGCACCATAGTCGCTGGCCGCGGGCCTCGGCATAGCCCATGTTTCGTGGGGCGATGCTAAGGTGGTGATCGGCGTCGGTATCGGCCCGCTGCTCTGGGTTGTCTTCCCAAACGTATCGCGAAAGAGGCACAGCCGAGAAGTGTTCTCTGCTGCTGAATCTTCAACTTGCTGCTCTTGGTTCGCTGTATCTTCACGACCAATCGCGGAGCATTGATTGCTCGCCGGCCGTTTGCGTCGATCCGTATAGCCTCATGCCTACACTACGAGATCTTTTGCTACGCCGCGTCGGATCATCGGTTTGTCATGCCTGAAGGACACAAAACTCACTACTTGGCTCGAGAGCACAATCGGCGATATGCGGGCGAACGATTGGAAGTCTCCAGTCCGCAGGGTCGCTTCAGTGAAGGAGCCAACGCAGTCAGCGGCCACGTGCTCGAATCGGTTCGAGCGTCGGGCAAGCATCTGTTCTATGAATTCGAAGGCAACCGTATCGTTCACATTCATTTGGGACGCTACGGAAGTTACGCCGAGCAAACATCGCCGCCGGAACCGCCTGTGGGACAAGTCCGATTGCGAATGGTCAGTCAGACGCTCACGCTCGATCTTCGCGGGCCGAGCCAGTGCCGATTGATCGACCGCGAAACTCAGCAATCTGTTCTTGATTCGCTGGGACCCGATCCTCTTGACGGTGGTGACCGGGCGGAGGTTTGGGCTGCGATCTCAAAGAGCAGCAAACCCATCGGCGGTCTGCTATTGGAGCAGGCTGTCGTCGCCGGCGTCGGCAACATCTTTCGAGCCGAAGTGCTTTTCGAAATCGGTCTGGACCCGCGACTTCCCGGCGCCAAACTTTCCAAAATTCAGTTCAACGAATTGTGGAAGTCATTGGTCAAGATGATGAAGTTGGGATTGAAGCACGGACGCATCATCACCGTGACCGCGAAGGAAGCGGGCAAGCCGCTGAAAGATCTTGAGGACCACGAACGCTTTCGGGTTTACGGAAAAGCATTGTGCCCGCGATGCGATGCAAACATCGTGGTGGAGTCCATCGCGTCTCGAAAGATGCACTGGTGTCCAGGGTGTCAAATCGGATCGCAGTCAGCCGGTCAGGAATGCTGAGCTGCGTCAAGTGATTGCCACGCGCGCATGAAAAACCCTCGCACCTGAAACCGAAGTTTCAGACGCGAGGGCAATCGGAATCTCAAGGGCGACTCAACCCGTGGCTTCGTACACGGATCAAGTCGTTTGATTCAGTTTTGTCTTCTTCGGATCAGTGTCCGCAACCGCAAGCTGGTGCTTCGAAGCCGCAAGAAGGCTCGATGTACTCGCAACCGCAAGTTGGCTCAACGATGTCGCATCCGCTGTCGCAGCAAGCGTTCTTGCGGCTGAACAGCTTCTTGAACAAGCCCATTACTGGACGATCGCAGCAAGGTGCGCTGTCGCAGCAAGGGTCGACAACTTCGCAACCGCAAACTGGTTCGCAAACTGGCTCACATCCGCAGACAGGCTCACAAACTGGCTCGCAGCAAGCGTCGCAGCCGTGCTTCTTAGCGAACAAACGCTGAAGCAGGCCTTGTTTTGGTGCACAGCAAGGCTCAACAACTTCGCAACCGCAAACGGGTTCGCAGATTGGCTCGCAGCCGCAGGTTGGTTCGCAAGCGACGTCACAGCCACTGTCACATCCACCGAACAAAGACTTCAGGTGTCCGAAAGCACTTGCTTCTTGAACGTTACAAGCAACAACAGCCAAAGCCAAAACGGCAGGAACGAGGAAACGGCTCATAGGGAATCTCCATGGAAGGTTTGGTTTAAATTGGTCGTCCGTGGAACCACTTGTTTGCGTTGGGCAAACCTTGCTGGGAGGCAATCGGTGTCCGGGACACACCTAGATATCGGACATTCCACAAGACCATGCGGTGGAATCTTTCCACAAAGGCCGCAAGTCGGTGTTTTCGCGTTGGGGACATCAGGGTTGCTCCGGCAAACACCAAAACAACGGATGCACGAATCGAGCACAAATTCTTGCGGGTCTTTTGAGACGAATTTGTTTGACCGCGCACCGAACGCGCGCAGCAAGTTTAGGTTTCGAAACGGAGGGAAGCCGTCCAAAAGATTGATCCAGCCGGCTCCGGGACAAAAAGTGGCCTTTCAGTCGCGAAAACCGCTGCGATCGGCCTCGGATTGCTTCGGCGTCCCCCTCTGCGAATGGGGGAAGAACCAAAATTGTTACGGTCTCGCATCGTCGGGTCGCTACAATCAATCTCCATCCTGAATGCATCTCTCCCACGGGGACCAGCACTTCCTCGCTTTCGGTTTCGGCCGGAGGCGTCTTCCTTTTGGAAATGTGGCCATGCGAACCGACAAACCCTCTGACGAACCGATGTCGCTCGATGGGATCACTCCCATCCCTGTGCCCTCGGTTTTTTCATCCGACAAAGACGCCGAAGCAGCCATGCTGAACGCGGCCAAAGATGGAATGGAGGCAGAGTGGTTTGGAGCTTCGACAAGTAACGACGCAGCGAACGCCATCGATGGCGATACAAACGGATCCGAATCCACGAGCAACCCATCGCCGAGTTCGAATTTGCGCCGGGATGAAAAATCGGAAGGTCCCCCGCCACCGATCTCCAAGCCACCCGTGTCGGATCGATCGTCTGACGTGGATCGAGGCCAGCCCGTCTCTCCGCAACCGCATCCGATTCTGCAAAGCCTGACTTTGTTGGCCACGATGGCGTTGATGCTGTTGCTTGCTCGTTACAGCGTCCCACACATTGTGGAAGAGATTCGTTACGCCTGGCATCGAGGTGAGATGCGAGCGGAAAACGAAACCGGTGTCGAAGGTTTGCGAAACGTCTCGTTGGATTCGCTCAGTCGAGCTTACGAAATGGTGACGTCGGCCGTCGGACCAACGGTCGTGCACATCGACGTGGAACGATCCGTTTCCGAAGAAGACCGCAACCTGCAACGCTTGCTCGGCGAAGACAGCTACACGTTGTCGGATCAAGGTAGTGGCGTGGTCATCGATGAAGGCGGCTACATCCTGACCAATCGGCACGTGATTGCTGATGGTGTCGCGATGAGCGTGACTCTCAGTGATGGACGTCGCCTGCCCGCTTCCTTGGTCGGCAGCGACATGCCGACCGATCTGGCGGTGTTGAAAGTTGATGCGGACGGGCTGATCCCAATCGCTTGGGGCGACAGCGATGCACTGCGCGTCGGTTCTCCGGTTTGGGCGGTTGGCAGTCCTTTCGGTTTGGATCGTACGATCACGTTCGGCATCTTGAGCGGCAAGCACCGTGTCGTTCGGGCCGGTGTTCAACATGGTTCCAGCGCACGGTATCAAGATTTCATGCAAAGCGATGTGGCGGTCAATCCAGGCAACAGCGGCGGCCCGTTGGTTGACGCTCGTGGTCGGTTGATCGGCATCAACACCGCAATCGTGGGCGACACATACCAAGGCGTTAGCTTTTCGATCCCCAGCAATGTGACTCGCCAGATCTACGATCGAATCCGTGCGACGGGCAAGGTCGAACGCGGATGGCTGGGCGTTCTGCTGTCAGAAGTTCCCGATTCCATGCACCGCGGAGATGACCTGCGAGTTCGCGGAGCATTGATTTCGGGGGTGACGGGCGAGGATTCACCCGCCGCCCTCGCTGGTTTGGAAATCGGCGACATCCTGTTGGAAATCGATGGCGTGCGAGTCAGCGACGTTGGCCACCTGATGCGTCTGATCGCGAATCTTGGGCAGGGAACATTGTTGAACGTCGAACTGACCCGCGATGGCGAGCCGATGACGGTCGAGGTGACGCTGAAGAAACGACCCGATAATTTGGATCGCTGAGCAATTAGCGGAATGGGCGCGAGCCCTCCGGTTCCCACCGGGCGGCTTGCGCCGCTCCGCTAAGATTATCGCACGTTCGTCCGGAACCAGAGTAGAACACTTGTCCCCAATTGTTCCGGTAGCCAGCTCTCAGTCGCCAAGTGGCGTCGCATCCCAAACGCTCCCAAACCTGTAGCACGGTGGTCCCTACGGTGAACGTGCGCTCGGCTCACTGGGGGGCCCCAGTGAGCTACGGTTGCGCTCGGCTCGCTGGACAGCCCCAGCGAGCTACATGGAATGTGGGACGTTGGATGGGCGTCCTTGATCAGGGCTGAGGCAATTCGCCGGGATCGGAATCAGATCCCGCGACGATCCGGTTGATCGCATTCAGCATCGCGAGAATCGTGCTCTCGACACTGTCCGTGCTCACGCCAGTCCCGCGATAAGTCTTGCCTTCGTGCTCGACTTCCAAGTTGACTTCGCCGATCGCGTCACGGCCCAGCGTCGCACTGCGAACTCGAAAGTCCTTGCAGACGACTTGGATGCCGGTGATCTTTTCAACCGCCCAAAACGCAGCATCAATCGGTCCATCACCCTGAGCAACTTGCTCGGTGAAGTCTTGCTCGTCGCGACGCAGGGTGACTCGCACGTTTGGTGTTTGGTTCTTGCCGCTGGTGACTTCGTAATCGACCAACGTCCATTCCGGAGCCACCGTCTCGCTGATTTTCTGTTGGACCAACGCGACGATGTCACCGTCGTAGATCTCTTTCTTCTTGTCGGCAAGTTCCTTGAAGGCCTCGAAGACTTCTTGCAATTGTTCCCCGGTCAACGTCATGCCCAACTGCTTGGCTCGATCAGCCAACGCCGCGCGTCCGCTGTGTTTGCCCAAGACCAAATCGGTCTTGGTGAATCCGACTTCTTCGGGCGACATGATTTCATACGTGGTGCGTTCCTTCAGCATCCCGTCTTGGTGAATGCCTGACTCGTGCGCGAACGCGTTGCGACCGACGATCGCTTTATTGCGTTGCACATTGATGCCGGTTGTCTTGCTGACCAAGCGACTGACGGGAACCAATCGTTTTGAATTGATGTTGGTTTGGCAGTGATAGAAATCCTCGCGGGTCTTCATCGCCATCACCAATTCTTCGAGGGCCGCGTTGCCGGCGCGTTCACCGATGCCGTTGATCGTACACTCGATCTGTCCGGCGCCCGCGTCGACCGCGGCCAAGGAATTGGCGACCGCCATGCCCAAGTCATCGTGGCAGTGCGTGCTCAAGACGGCTTTGTCCATGTTCGGCACACGGTCCCGCAACATTTTGAAGCGGTCGTAGATTTCGCCCGGTGTCGTGTAGCCGACCGTGTCGGGCACGTTGATCGTGGTGGCTCCCGCATCAATCGCGGCTTCGACCACGCGGCACAAGAAATCGTGCTCGGTCCGGCAAGCGTCTTCGGGTGAAAACTCCACGTCGTCGCAGTGCGAAGCGGCACGGCGAACCCCGGCGACCGCCCGTTCGACGATCTCGTCCGGCGTCATCCGCAATTTGAATTCGCGGTGGATGGCACTGGTGGCCAAGAACACATGAATACGAGCTTGTGGGGCGGTCTTCAAAGCTTCCCATGCTCGATCGATGTCCTTTTCAGCACAACGAGCCAACCCGCAGATCGTCGCACCGCGAACGGTGGTGGCGATTTGCCGGACGGATTCGAAGTCACCTGGTGAAGCGATCGGGAAACCGGCTTCGATGATGTCGACACCCAAATCGACCAGAGCCGAAGCGACCTCGAGCTTCTCCGCCAAGTTCATGCTGGCACCCGGCGATTGCTCGCCATCTCGCAACGTGGTGTCGAAGATGCGGATTTGGCGAGTGGCCAAGGGCTCGGAGGTTTGGGGCTTCGCGGCGTCGGTCATGGCATCAGGTGTCGGTTGGTCAGACATGGGACTGCAATCTCGGATAGGGAAGAAGATAAACTTCAGAGCCCCGGAATCGCACCCGCCGCACATGCATTCGGGCACAAAAAAACCCGAGTCGCGGCAAGTGCGGCCCGGGCTAATTCATTCGATGGAAAATTGAGACAACCGCCGTCAGGCGTCCACCATGAATCCGCTCAGGCCGTTCGCTAGAAGGCCGAGGTCGAGATTCAGTAGGAGGCAAAGTTGTCCGCTCATGGATCTGACGATAATCGGATCCCGCCACGCTGGTCAAGGCATGAAGTGGAAAAGGGCCTCAGGAACTCAGGGCCACAGAGAGTGGCGGCTTTTCTAGCTTCTAGCTTCTAGCTTCTAGCTTCTAGCTTCTAGCTTCTAGCTCGTGCTCGTGCTCGTGCTCGTGCTCGTGCTCGTGCTCGTGCTCGTGCTCGTGCTCGTGCTCGTGCAGCCCTTCATCCTCCGAGGTCGAGCAGTCTGATACCGCTTGTTGGCGTTTTCCCCATGTCGCACCTCTTCCGAAACAAAGTTTGGGGAGAGGGGAGGGGCAAAATTGAAAAAGTGAAATTGACAATTGTAAATTGCAAAGTGACTTGCCATCTGCCGAGCTGGCGTCTGTAGCAGGACAGGTCCGGCTCTGGTCACCAGGCCGAGCATCGAACGCAATCAAGGCAGAGCCCACCCCTCCGATTTTACAATTTGAAATTGTCAATTTCACTTTTTCAATCAACCCCCCTGCCTCTTGCTCCCTGAGCCCCTGAGCCCCTGAGCCCCTGAGCCCCTGAGCCCCTGAGCCCCTGAGCCCCTGAGCCCCTGTGGCCCTGTGGCCCTGTGGCCCTGACCCCCTTTCCACTACCTCTTACCCACCTTCTGCGATCGTCCCAAGTGACCGGGCAGTTGGTGCGTGATGAGAAGAAAATTTTGATTGCCGACAAGTTTTCCACGAGGGCAGCATCTCTTCTCGGGAGATTCACTAACTCTTCACCAGGGCGAGCTTTACGTCGGCGGTTCGGGGCCGAAAGATGTCAGGTGTTCAAAATGAGAGCCGCGCGCAAACCAATTGCTGGTCTCTGTTTACGGCAGTTTTAAAATCGAGATTGACACAATCGTGGGAACCTCTAATATTCCGCCCGTCGCCCACATGTAGTGCCTCGACGGCATGGAAACCACTACCGGTAGTGATAGCAAATCACTTTGCATCGATTTTGACGATCAATGATCCGATATCGACATCATGGATCACGCGGTAGTTCGTTTCGCTCACGGAAGCAGCACTCAGTGGCGACTGCCAGCTCTCATTTCAAATTTGACGGGATCGGAAGTTTCGCGAGGACCGCGAATGTCAACTTCTGGTGCACCGTCCACGGACGATCTCTTTAAGGAGTTTGTGACGCGCTATGTCCACTGTTCTGCCTGAGTCGAACGCGACCTCCCGCATCCCCGCCAATGACCCTGCTCTGGAAAAGGTCGATTCCGAGCACGGCGTTGAGTACGCACGCGAGAAGTTCGGCACCGCCCTGCGAGGCGATCGCGCCGGTCTGAAGATTGAATCGAAGTTCTGCCCCGATGACGGGCGCACCCCGTTCGCCACGACCGCTTGGGATTTGCGTTCGGCTGCGATCAAGGACGAATCGGGCAACGCTCTGTTCGAGCAAACCGACTGTGAAGTCCCGGCCTCTTGGAGCCAACTGGCGACCAACGTCGTTGTTTCGAAGTACTTCTACGGCGACCCCAAGAACACCGAAGAACGTGAACGAAGCGTTCGCCAACTGATCCACCGCGTCACTCGAACGATCAGCGATTGGGGCTTGGCCGACGGTTACTTCGACACCCCCGAAGACGGCGAGCGTTTCTATCGCGACCTGACTTGGTTGTGCTTGCACCAGCACGGTGCGTTCAACAGCCCAGTGTGGTTCAACGTTGGTTTGCACACTCAGTACAACGTCGAAGGCGACATGTGCAACTGGCACTGGGATCGCACCGAAAACACCACCGCCCAGCCCGACAACCCATACGAATACCCACAAGGGTCAGCCTGTTTCATCCAGTCGGTGGATGACAACATGGAAGACATCATGCGTCTGGCGTGCAGCGAGGCGATGTTGTTCAAATTCGGCAGCGGAACGGGAACCGACCTGTCGACCATCCGCAGCCAACGCGAAAAGCTGTCCGGCGGTGGAACACCTTCCGGTCCCCTGTCGTTCATGCGTGTCTACGACTCGATCGCTGGTGTGGTGAAGTCGGGCGGCAAGACTCGTCGTGCGGCCAAGATGCAATCGCTCAAAGTCTGGCACCCAGATATTCTCGAGTTCATTGAGTGCAAATGGGCGGAAGAGAAGAAGGCTCACGCGTTGATTCGTGAAGGCTACGATTCGAACTTCAACGGCGAAGCTTACGCCAGCGTTTGTTTCCAAAACGCGAACTTGTCGGTGCGTTTGACGGACGAATACATGGAAGCGGTTCGCAAGAACGAAACCTTCCAAACGCGTTGGATCACGGACAAGCCGACCACCGAGCCACCAAGCTATGTCGCCAAAGAATTGCTCAACAAAATGGCCGAGTGCGCATGGCACTGCGGCGACCCAGGTGTGCAATACGACACGACGATCAACAAGTGGCACACGTGCCCGAACAGCGGAGCGATCAACGCATCGAACCCTTGCTCGGAATACATGTTCCTGGACGACACCGCGTGCAACCTGGCCAGCATCAACTTGATGAAGTTCGTCCAATCGGACGGATCGTTCAATCACGAAAGCTTCCGTTCCGCTTGCCGGACGTTCTTCATTGCCCAAGAAATCTTGGTCGATCACGCCAGCTATCCGACCGAGCCCATCGCTCGCAACAGCCACAAGTATCGCCCGCTGGGACTCGGTTATTCGAACCTGGGCAGCGTCGTCATGACGGCTGGATTGCCTTACGACAGCGACGCAGCCCGCGGCATGTGTGGTTCGTTGACTTCGTTGTTGCACGGTGAAGCCAACCGCACCAGCGCAGAAATCGCCAGCGTCGTCGGAACGTTTGACGGCTACGCCGAAAACGAAGCACCGATGCTCCGCGTCATGCAAATGCACCGCGACGCTTGCGAAGAAATCAACGACGATGGCCCAGCCGAACTGAAAGAAGCCGCCCGCGAATTGTGGGACGGTGTCTTGGAAATCGGCGAGAAGTACGGCTTCCGCAACGCACAGGCAACCGTGTTGGCACCGACCGGCACGATCAGCTTCATGATGGACTGCGACACGACGGGCATCGAGCCCGACATCGCACTCGTGAAATACAAGCAGCTCGCCGGTGGCGGGATGTTGAAGATCGTCAATCAAACCGTGAAGCTCGGCTTGAAGACGCTCGGCTACAACGCCGACACCATCGAAGAGATTCTGAAGTACGTCGATGCCAACGACACCATCGAAGGTGCTCCTGGTTTGCAAGACGAACACTTGGCCGTGTTCGATTGTGCTTTCAAGCCTGCCAACGGTGTTCGCAGCATCGGCTGGCGTGCACACATCACGATGATGGCCGCTGCTCAACCGTTCCTTTCGGGTGCGATCAGCAAAACGGTCAACATGCCCACCGATGTGACCCCGCAAGACATCGCGGACGCTTACTTCTGGGGCTGGGAATTGGGGCTGAAGGCGATCGCGATTTATCGTGACGGCAGCAAGCAGTCGCAACCTTTGAACACCAAGTCGGACGAACAGAAGGCCACGGACGCAGCCGAAGCGGTGAAGGTCGAAACGGTCGAGAAGATTGTTTACAAACCACGTCGCGAACGTTTGCCTGACACACGTCAAAGCTTGACTCACAAGTTCAGCATCGCTGGGCACGAAGGTTACTTGTGCGTCGGTTTGTATCCTGATGGACGCCCAGGTGAAATGTTCATCACGATGGCCAAAGAAGGGTCGACGATCGGCGGCATCATGGACAGCTTCGGCACCGCTCTGTCGATCGCGATGCAGTACGGCGTGCCGTTGGAAGTGATCGTCAACAAGTTCAGCCACACTCGGTTCGAGCCAATGGGGCACACGTCCAACAAGGACATCCGCATTGCCAAGAGCGTCGTCGATTACATCGCTCGTTGGTTGGGCATCACGTTCATGTCCGGCAATGACTACTCACCCAGTGCGGAAGGTGCGGCAAAGACGGGCGGCAATGGCCCTGACATGACGACCGCTCCCGCGGGTGCAACGTCGAACAACAACAGTCCCGTGATGGCGGAACTGCGAGCCGACGCGGGTGCCGCGGTGGCTTTGGTTGAACGAGCCACTTTGTTGGCAAGCCTGCAAAATGGAACCAGCAACGGCAGTGCAGCCAACGGGCACTCCAACGGTCATTCGGCCGATGGGGCTGCCAACGGTGCGGTGGCTGAAAAGTCCACTGACGGCTTGGGCGGACAATCGGACCAGTTCTCACGTTTCCAAACCGATGCTCCGAGTTGTGACAACTGCGGCAGTATCACCGTCCGAAACGGCAACTGCTACTTGTGCCACAACTGCGGCAACTCGATGGGCTGCAGCTGAGCGAACTGCCTAGCAATCGCTTGATGACATTCAAAGGCCGGCTTCTTTCCAACGAAAGAGGCCGGCCTTTTTTCGTTTCGAAATGGTCAATCAACCTGTAGATCGCTGGGGCCCCCAGCGAGCCGAGCGCAACTTCCCGCGCACTCACGGTGGAGACCACCGTGCCACGGAAGAGCGGAACAGTTGTCCCCTCTGATCACACGCCTGTTCCAGTTCACCGAGACGCCCAACGCGAACGCTGCGACCTTGGAATGAATGCCACACTGCTTCCCAACGGCGAGCCGCCAGACGGAACAATTGGGGACAATGGTTCTACTCTGATGCCAGCGTCCAAAGTTGCCCATCGACTCCGCTCAATGGCAGAGCAACGGCCAACCGTAGCTCGCTGGGGCCCCCAGCGAGCCGAGCGCAACTTCCCGCGCACTCACGGTGGAGACCACCGTGCCACGGAAGAGCGGAGCAGTTGTCCCCACTGATCACACGCCTGTTCCAGTTCACCGAGACGCCCAACACGAACTGTGCGACCTTGGAATGAATGTCACACTGCTTCCCAATGGCGAGCCGCCAGACGGAACAATTGGGGACAATGGTTCTACTCTGGTGTCAGCGTCGAAAGTCGCCCATCGACTCCGCTCGATGGAGAACACCAAGCCCAACCTGTAGCTCGGTGGTCACCCACCGAGACGAGCGCAAGTACATCAGCGTCCCAACCAATCCCCGCTCAACCCCTTCATCCCGCACAACCGGCGCACGCCGATCGTCCTAGGGCACAATCTGTCATCGTCGTGAGGACATCCGTTGGAAATCGCCTGAAATTCAAAAGCACGATGTGTTTGTTCACAACTCGTGACCTAGCTTTGCAGCAGAGCAAAACCCTGGCCTTTTGTGGTCGCTCGTTTTCCGCCCATCCCTTCACGAAATTGTTGTCATGGCTTCCGTTGATAGCCTTCCCATCGACCGACTTCGTCGCAGCACCGCCGTCCTCGAGGACGTGTGGTTTCTGTCCGGTCCCATGGGGCCCGGCGACACGCTGCAACACACACCCATCGATCAAGAGCCATTCATCGTGGGCCGGAAATCTGGCGTCGCGATGAAGCTGCAGTTCCGGACCGTCAGCGGGAACCACGCCGAACTGAAGATCGAAGACAGCAAGCTCATCGTGCGTGATCTCGAAAGCACGAACGGCACTTACCTCAACGGCAAACGCGTCACCGAACCCGTCTTGGTCGGCGACGAAGACCTGATTCACTTTGCCGAAGCACCTTTTCGCGTGCGACGCCAATCCCCGACGGGAGTCACCGCGGGGACGATCTCGGAAAATGTCTGTGACCAAGCCCTCGCGTTGGTGCAATTCGATCGCTTGATGAGCCAGCGGCTTGTCCGCCCGCACTTTCAACCGATTGTGACGTTGGTGGGGGCTCGCATGATCGGCTACGAGATCCTGGGTCGTGGCAGCGTGTTTGGGCTTGAATCCGTCGGCGCCATGTTTCAGGCCGCCGAGCAATTGAACTTGGAAGTCGAGCTCAGTCGTCTGCTGCGTTGGGAAGGGCTTCGTGTTGGACGCGAACTTCCCGACTCGCCGATGTTGTTCGTCGACACTCACCCGAAAGAGATGGAAGACGGCCAGTCGCTGATTGACTCGCTGTGCAAGGTTCGCTCCATGGCGTCGAACTCTCAGATCGTGTTGGAGATCCACGAGTCGGCGGTGACCAACCCAAAACAAATGCAGCGTCTGCATTCGACGCTGAAGGAATTGGACATCCAGCTCGCTTATGACGACTTTGGTGCCGGCCAAGCCCGTTTGGCAGAATTGGTCGAAGCTCGGCCGGACTACGTCAAATTCGACATCGGGCTGATTCGCGGATTGAGCGTCGCCGACGACAATCGCATGCGAATGCTCCGGTCGCTCGTCAGCATGGTCCAGGATCTGAATATCTCGGCCTTGGCGGAAGGCATCGAAACGATCGAAGAAGCCGAAGCCTGCCAAGAAATCGGTTTCGACCTGGCCCAAGGCTTCTACTACGGCCGACCCGCCCCAGCCTGATCGCTCGCTTCCAACCTGTAGATCGCTGGGGCCCCCGGCGAGCCGAGCGCAATCTCACTCGCACTCACGGTGGAGACCGCCGTGCTACAGAAGAGTGAACGGGTGTTCTCAATTGTTCGCGTGCCAGGTTCTAGTCGCCGAGAAGCCTGGCACGAACGGTGCGAACTTTGAATCGATGTCACACCGCTTCGCGACGGCGAGTCGCCAGACGGAACAATTGGGGACAATGGTTCTACTCTGGTGCCAACGTCCAAAGTCGCCCATCGACTCCGCTCGATGGAGAACCAAATCCAACCTGTAGCTCGCTGGGGCCCCCAGCGAGCCGAGCGCAATCTCACTCGCACTCACGGTGTAGACCACCGTGCTACGGAAGAGTGGACGGGTGTTCTCAATTGTTCGCGTGCCAGTTTCAATCCGCGAGAAGCCTGGCACGAACGGGGTGATCTTGGGTTGAATGTCACACCGCTTCGCGACGGCGAGCCGCCAGAGGGAACAATTGGGGACAATGGTTCTACTCTGTTGCCAGCGTCCAAAGTCGCCCATCGACTCCGTTCGATGGAGAACCAAATCCAACCTGATAGGGGTAGGGAAGTCCGGTTGAGCCGGACTCCCCTCCCTCAGAACCGTACGTGCGGTTCTCCCGCATACGGCTCGCCAGTCAGTGGGT